>JANOXT010000408.1:0-2942 GCA_031418555.1 Lysobacterales bacterium
CCCAGGACCAGGTGGAGCTCAGCCGCGACGCCCAGAAATCGAAGGTGCCAGGCGATACCAGCGTGCGGGCCAGGCGTTTCAGCAGGGGGCGTCGTGGGGCGACGGCAGGACGGGCGGCAGCGTTCATGGCCGCCACTATACAGATGAAAATACAATTGTCTATACAGATGTATATTTCTGTGGGGACTATGATGCGCAACCCATTCCCTACCTGCGCCCGCCCGTGACCCTAGAGCTATCCGCCGACAGCGTCGACCTGCATGCCGGGCGCAAGACTTCCATTTCCCGGGACGACCTGCTGGCGGCGGCGCTTCGGCTGATCGGGCCGCACCGCAGCGTGTCCAGCCTGAGCCTGCGCGAAGTGGCGCGGGAGGCCGGAATCGCCCCCAACAGTTTCTATCGCCAGTTCCGCGATATGGATGAACTGGCCGTCGCGCTGATCGATGTGGCCGGGCGCTCGCTGCGCAGGATCGTCGGCGAGGCGCGGCACCGGGTGGCGACCCAGCGCGGCATCGTCCGCGGCTCGGTCGAGACGTTCATGGAACAGGTCCGCGCCGACGACAAGCTGCTGCACGTACTGCTGCGCGAAGGTACGGTGGGCTCGGATGCGTTCAAGCAGGCGGTCGATCGCGAGCTGACGTTCTTCGAAGAGGAATTGCGCTCGGATCTGGTGCGGCTTGCGGCTGCCGAAGGCGCGGTCATGCACGAACCGGCGCTGGTGGCGAAAGCGATCACCCGTCTGGTGTTCGCGATGGGCGCGATGGCGATGGACCTGCCGCCGGAGCGCGATCGCGAATTGATCGATCAGCTCGCCACGATGGTGACGATGATCATTTCCGGCGCGCGCGCGATCGCGGCGAAGACACCGCAGAAAACGCCCGCGACCTGACCGCTGCTGTGCGCAGCGGCGGCGACATCCGCGAAGCCTGCAGCGCAGGAGTTACGGCGAGGTCAACCATCCGTCCGAAGGCTGATCAACGCACGAAGACGCGGTAACTCCAGGGCTCCAGCTGCAAGGCGGCCGACGCATCCAGCGTCGCGGATTTCCGGCTGAAATGCTCGATGTAATCGCCATGGAACAGCGTCTGCTCGAAGCGCACCGTCTGCGGCTTGGCCGACAGATTGAACACCGCGAACACTGTGCCGTTGGCGTCCTGACGGACGAAGCTGAGCACCTGCGCCGGCTTGTCGTTGGGCACGTGCACCATCATCGCGCCCCAGTCGCCGTTCCACAGCGCCGAGGTCTTTTTCTTGAGTGCGATCAGGTTCGTGTACAGCGCACCGTTGGGATGCGTACGCCATGCGATCGGATCTTTCTCGAAGAACTTCAGCCGCCGCGGATTGCCGGCCTCTTGGCCGTTGTAGATCATCGGCATGCCGTCGGCGACGAACGACAGCACCATCGCTGCGGGCAGCGCATCGCCGAACTGCTCGAACTCGGTGCCTTCCCATGCATTCTTGTCGTGGTTGCTGACGAAATTCATGCGCATGCCGCCGCGCGGAAAGAAGGCTTCATTCCAGGAATAGTAGGTGTACAGCTTGTTCACATCGGCCTTGCCCATCGCGATCTCATGCAGCGCCGTGTTCCAGCTCCAGGCGTAGGTCGCGTCGAAGGCCTTGGCGTGAAGATCCCGGGATTCCCACTCCGCCAGCATGAAAATCCCTTCTGAAGCCGCCGGCTTGATCGCATCCAGCTCACTGCGCAGGTTGTCCCAGAAATCCACCGGCACGAAACCCGCGACGTCGCAGCGATAACCGTCGACGCCGACTTCACGCACCCAGTACGCCATCGCTTCGGTCATATATCTGCGCAGACCGGGCTGACGATAATCGAGATTGATGATGTCCGACCAGTCCCACCACGGCGTGGGATGGAAATCGCCTTTCCAGTCGCGCGCATACCACTCGGGATGTTCGACAAGCATCGGGTTGTCCCAGGCAGTGTGATTCGCCACCCAATCCAGAATCACGTGCATGCCCTGCGCGTGCGCGGCGTCGACGAAATGTTTCAGATCGTCCAGCGTGCCGAACTCCGGATTCACGCCGTAGTAGTCGCGCACCGAATACGGGCTGCCGAGCGTGCCCTTGCGATTTTTTGCGCCGATCGGATGCACCGGCATCAGCCACAGGATGTCGACGCCTAATGTTTTCAACCGCGGCAGCTCGCGCTCTGCGGCGCGGAACGTGCCTTCGCGCGTGAACTGGCGGGTGTTGATCTGATACAGCACCGCATCTTTCGACCATGCCGGATGCTTCAGCGTGATGTAGGGCTTGGGCTGATAGCGTTCATCGACAGGTGGGGGTATCGCATCAGCGGTCATGGACGTCTGTGCCGAAACGGTTGAGGTGATCGTGGCCAGGCCGAGGGCCATCGCGAACAGGGCGGACATGCGCATGAGAGGCTCCGGAGTCGTCCGCCGGGTGTACGCCTGCAGACGCCGAGGGTCAATTGGAAAACGATTGCATTGCGTGGAATTCGGCACTCTGCTGCGCGTGATTCAATCCGCGACGCGGTGCGGATCCACCGTCCGTTGCATCGATCGCCGCACCGCTGAGACAGCGGATCGAAGCGTGGTCCGGTATGCTCGCGACGAATCCCGCCTGATCGAGGAAAACGCCATGCTTCACAGCCGTCTGTCGATTGTCAGCACGTTACTGGTCCTGTTGTTGTCCGCGTGCCAGAAAGACCCCCCAGCAACGGCAGAAGCCCCGGCTACCGAAGTATCCGTAGCGACAGCGCCGGCTCCCGAAGCTGCGACGGCGCCCACTGCGTCCGCCAACGAGGTGCCGGCCGCAGCCGCAGTCGCCAACACCGGTTTCAGCGTGGACAAGATTGCTGTCTCGACAGTCGCTTTGCCGCCCTTCCCGTTCTTCAAAAATCCCGAGGGCCTGGTGGGCAACGTCAAGGACGGCAAGCACACGATCGACTTCGATCGTCATTT
>JANOXT010000409.1:0-12417 GCA_031418555.1 Lysobacterales bacterium
CGGGGCCGTGTGGTCGGCTTGGCTGGCAGCGATCACTGCTGGATCGATACCTCAGCGGAAATCCTGATGGCATCCCTTGCAGCTTTCGCCGATCTTCGCCGCGGCCGCGCTGACGCCTTCGCAGTTGATCGGCGGCGCGGACAGGGCTTCATCGAGCGTCGCGCGCATCCCGCTGGCCTGTTTGACGAAGCGCTCATCGTCGCTGAGGTCCGGGAACGCGCGTTCCAGATCGTCGGACATTGTGCGCAGTCCTTTCAGATGCGGAATGATGTCGGTGGCGTTGCAGTGGTTCTCGGCCGCTTTCAGCCCCAACTGCTTGAGATGCCATTCCTGCACATACATCACGCTCTCCGGGAAGTGATCTTTTCTGGCATTCCAGGCATTCAGGGCCAGGACGATGCCGATGGCGCCAAGCACCCCACCGAGCATAAAAACGAAGAAATAGCGTCCGAATACGGAAGACTTCGGGCGGGCTTGGTCGGGCGTGGTGGACATGCGGCAACTCCATGCGGTTTCCAGAAAACATAGCATGCCGGACGACAGGCGGTCTCTGGAGCTTCAAGGACGGGCGGTCCGCTAAACTCGGACAATGGAACCGATCACGCTGGACGACCGCTGGACCGAACGATTTGGCGGGATCGACCGCCTCTATGGCGCAGGTGCCCTTGCCCGGTTCGCTGGCAGCCACGTGGCAGTGGTTGGACTGGGCGGTGTGGGATCCTGGCTGGTCGAAGCCTTGGCCCGAAGCGGTGTCGGCAGGCTGACCCTGATCGATGCGGACGATGTGTGCGTGTCCAACACCAATCGTCAACTTCCGGCGCTGGCCGGGCATTACGGCCGGGGCAAGGCGGAGGCCATGGCCGAGCGCTGCCGGGCGATCAATCCGGCGATGGCAGTGGAGGCGGTCGCGAGCTTCCTCACCCCATCGAATATGGAAGCGCTGCTGGGGCAGGGTTACGATCTGGTCATCGACGCCTGCGACAGCTTCCGCACCAAAGTCGAAGCCATCGTGTGGTGTCGACGTCGAAAAATTCCGATCATCACTGTCGGCGCTGCGGGCGGACGTCTCGACCCGACCCTGGTGCGGGTGCGCGATCTGTCGCGCACCGAACACGACGCCATGCTCGCGCTGATCCGCAAAAAGCTGCGCAGCGAATTCAATTTTCCGAAGGGTCCCAAACGCTATTTCAGCGTGCCGGCGATCTACTCGCTGGAGAATGTCCAGTATCCGCAGGCCGATGGCACGGTGTGCGGCCTGCGCCCAAAACTCGGCGCCGATGCCGCTTTGAAACTCGACTGCGGCGCGGGCCTCGGCGCCGCCACGCATATCACCGGCGCGTTTGCGTTTGTGGCTGCGGGCAAAGCGTTGGAGATGCTGCTGAAACCGAAACCTGCATAGGGCGTGGCTTGGCGCGCCCGCTGATGATTTCGCGGGGTTCAAGCGTCCGATGCGCCAAGGCGCACCCTATGCCGTCGTCAAACCGATGCGCCAAGGCGCACCCTATGCCGTCGTCAAACCGAACAACCGCTCAGCGTTATCTGTGGTCGCACGTGCCACCACTTCCGGCTCGACGTTGCGCAATGCCGCGATGGTGTCGCGCACCATCGTCAAGCGTGCCGGTTCGTTGCGCTGCCCGCGATGCGCGCTGTCCGGCTGATCGGGCGCGTCGGTTTCCAGCAACAGACCTTCGATCGGCAGCTCTGCGGCGAGGGTTCGCAGCCGTTTTGCGCGCGGATAAGTGATTGGCCCGCCCAGTCCGATCAGAAAGCCAAGGTCATAGAGACGCTTGGCCTGATCTGCACTGCCGGAAAAACTGTGAACCACCCCGCGCAATGGGCCGAAACGGCGAATCGCGGCCATCACCTGATCGACCGCACGCCGCGCATGCACGATCACCGGAAGTTTGAAGTCCCGGGCCAGCCGCAGCTGGCCATCGAAGTACAGCGACTGCTGTGCGGGATCCAGACCTTCGACGAAAAAATCCAGTCCGCACTCGCCAACCGCTACCGGGCGCTCGCGTTCGATCCAGTCCCGCAGCAACGCCAGATGCTCTGGGCGGTGCTCCGCCAGATACATCGGGTGCAGACCATAGGCCGGATACAACCCCGGAACTTCGATACAGATGTCGCGCAATGTTTCCCAGCCGGCGGCGCCGACTGCGGGCACGATCTGCCTGCTCACGCCCGCTGCGCGGGCTCGCGCAATGACCGCATTGCGATCGATATCGAACTCGGATGCGTCGAGATGGCAATGACTGTCGATCAACGCACTGCGCCGCGCATCAGCCGACGCGTTCGCCTTCGATCGGCGGCTTTTTCATATTCGGTACGGCGGGATCTTTGCGTTTGCGGAAACTCGCTAGCAGCAGCGTGCCGATGCCCAGCAACAGTTCATCGATGAACGGGATGAAGTCAGGGATCACCATATCCAGTGCCCAGAGGGCTCCGGCCAGCAAGAATAGACGCGGAAAGCTGAGACGGCCCAGAAAGCCGATGATCGGGGTGACGAGCGGGTTGGCCACGGACAGGCTCCGGCAATGAAGAATGTGAGAACGCTAGCACGCAGTGGGTGATTTGCGGGTCGTGGTTCAGCGTTTCGTCATGCATAAACAGCCGGGCTGGGGGCGGGTTCAGCTTGCCGGTGCTGCAATCCCTCCGACAGCGGGGATTCGCCCGACGGAGGTTCGAATGAACAACAACACTTTGGCTATTGCACTGGCTTCGCTGCTGGTAGGTGGCGTTGCAACAGCGGCGTATATCAATAACAGCCGTCCCACGCCGGCGGACGCCAGCGTCCTCGAATCGGATCTTGCGCAGCCATCGTCATCTGCGATGGCCGCAGATGATCGTCGCGCAGACGATGCCAGCATTCCGGCCGGCGGCAGAGTTGAATATGCCGATGTCATTGCGGTGGAACCGCTGACCAGAAGCGAAAAAACATATGCGACCGTGATCGGCACGGATCCTGTGCGCGAGACCGTCAACGGAAGTTCGCCGCGCGAGGTCTGCGAGGATGTCGTAGTGCAGGATCGCTTGCCGGAGCGCGACGGCAACGTGGGCGGTACGGTTGCAGGCGCGCTGATCGGTGGCCTCGTCGGCAATCAGGTCGGCAATGGCGATGGCCGCAAGGCCGCTACCGTGGCGGGTGCCGCCGCCGGCGGTTATATCGGCAACCGTGTCGACCGCAAGCATGTCGGCGGCAAAGCGGTGGCCCGCACCGAACGCCAGTGCCATACCGTCTCGCAGGCGACCAGCAGCAGCCGGACCGTGGCCTGGAACGTGACCTACCGCAATCCGGACGGCACCACCGATACGATGCGCACCGACCGCAAGCCCGGCAGCCGCATTCCGTTGGGCACCGAAAAGACTGTCATCGGCTACGACGTGACCTATCGATATCAGGGCCAGGATCAACACCTGCGGATGGACGAGAAGCCTGGTCCGCGCTTGCCGGTGATCGACGGCCGCGTTGTGACCCAGGTGGCTTCCGCCAGCAACAGCGGGCGCGGTTGAAAGATGTGAGCGATATCAGGTGAGTGCTCGCGAACCGTCCCTCGGCGGTGGCGATCCAGGCGGGGCCGGAGCGATCCGGCCCCGCCTTTCGTTTGATTGGCGACCGGCACGGGGGTGTTGGCCGGCAAGTCGCCCCGATACAATGATGGGCTAACCCCTTCCTACCGGTTCCAACATGGCCCTGCATCCTTACGACCTCTACGACATCCGTTCCCTCTTGAGCGAAGAAGAGCGTGCCGTGCAGGACACCGTGGCGCGCTTCACCGATGAACGGGTGCTGCCGATCATCGGCAAAGCTTTCGACGAGGCCCGCTTCCCCCATGAACTGGTCGCCGAAATTGCCGAACTGGGTCTGTTGGGCTCATCGTTGCCCGAACAATATGGCTGCGCCGGCCTCAATTCGGTCAGCTACGGTCTGATCTGTCAGGAGTTGGAGCGCGGCGATTCGGGTATTCGCAGTTTCGTCAGCGTGCAGTCGTCTCTCTGCATGTATCCGATTTACGCGTTCGGTTCCGAAGAGCAGCGTCAGCGCTGGCTGCCGGACATGGCGGGGGCCAAGAAGATCGGCTGTTTCGGCCTGACCGAGCCCCACGGCGGCTCCGACCCGGCGAACATGAAAACCCACGCCAAGCGCGACGGCGGCGACTGGGTCATCAACGGCTCGAAAATGTGGATCACCAACGGCAATCTCGCCGATGTCGCGATCGTCTGGGCGATGACCGATGAGGGTATCCAAGGCTTTCTGATCGAAAAGGACATGCCCGGCTTCAGCGCGCAGGAGATCAAACACAAGATGAGCCTGCGTGCCTCGGTCACCAGCGCGCTGTTCTTCGACAACGTGCGTGTGCCCGACAGCAGCCGCCTGCCCAACGTGAAAGGCCTGAAGGGCCCGCTCGGTTGCTTGACCCAAGCCCGCTACGGCATTACGTGGGGGCCGATCGGCGCCGCCATCGCCTGCCTGGACGAAGCGTTGAAATACAGCAAGGACCGGATCCTGTTCGATCGCCCGCTGGCCGCCAATCAGGCCGTGCAGCTCAAGCTTGCCGATATGGCCCGCCGCATCACCATGGCGCAGCTGCTGTCGCTGCAGCTCGGTCGACTCAAGGATGCCGGCAAGATGCACCCGACCCAGGTCAGTCTGGCGAAGTGGAACAACGTGCGCATGGCGATCGACATCGCCCGCGAAGCGCGCGATGTGCTGGGCGGCGCCGGCATCACCACCGAACACTGCCCGATCCGCCATGCGCTGAATCTGGAATCGGTCATCACCTACGAGGGCACCGAGACGGTGCATCAGCTGGTGGTCGGCCGCGAGCTGACCGGTATCAACGCGTTCTGATCCGAAAGTCCTTTGCCGCTTCAGCTGACAGGATGCTTGTATGAGTGCCGTACTGTGGGCCAATCGATTGATCGATGGTGCGGTCACTTCGGATCAGTCCGACAAGTACGCACTCTACAAATATCTTCCGCAGATCGAGAAAATTGCACAGGCTGCCAGGTTGCCGCCGCTGTCCGGAATCTGCGATTCGATCGATGGACGTTTCAATGCTGAAGATTTGGCGTTCCCTGATGGAATGAAGTCGACCGATGAATGGATGGCGGTGGAAGGTGTGTGGATCGATGGCGCTGCCGCTTTGGCGCAGCTCGTGTCGTTGTACGATGCAATCGAATCGAAAAAGCCGCGCTTCAGCTTGCTGCGCAACGATCACGATGCCGTCGTCGCCGAGTTGCGAGAGAGCATGGCATTCGCTCGCGATGCCGCTACGCAATCGGCCAAGTTCAATTTTTCGATCGTCATGTGATGGGTCCGAACCCGATCCAACTCGAAACCGACCGTCTGATCCTGCGCAAGCCCCAGATCGAAGATTTCGAGCGCTACGCCGAATTTTTCGCCCATGAATCATCGAAGATCATCGGTGGGCCGCACGCACGTGGCGATGCCTGGCGCCGCTTTCTGCAGATGCCGGGCGCGTGGGCGCTGCAGGGCTTTGCGATGTTTTCGGTGATCGAGAAAAGCAGCGGTCGCTGGCTCGGACAAGCCGGGCCGTGGCGCCCCGATGGCTGGCCCGGCAACGAGGTCGGCTATGCCTTTCATCACGATGCGCACGGCAAGGGCTACTGCACCGAAGCCTGCATTGCGGCGATCGATTGGGCATTCGATACGCTGGGCTGGGCCGACGTCATCCACTGCATCGTGCCGGAAAACGTTTCATCTCAGAAGGTCGCGCAGCGGCTGGGTTCGCGCAATCGCGGCCCGGTCAAGCTGCCGCCGCCGCTGGATGCGTATACGATCGACATCTGGGGCCAGACCCGCGAAGAATGGCGCGCGAAACGCCAGACGTTGTCGGCATGATCACGGTCTACGGGTTTTCGCCCTCCGGCAATTGCCACAAAGTCCGGCTGCTGTTGCAGCAGATCGGGCGCGACTATCGCTGGGTCGAGACCGACAGCGCGCGCGGCGAAACCCGCACAGCCGAATATCTGGCGAAGAATCCGAACGGCAAGGTGCCGATGATCGAACTCGACGATGGCCGGATCCTGGTTGAGTCGAATGCGATTCTCTGCTATCTCGCCGAAGCGTCGTCTTTCATTCCTGCGGATGCATGGCAGCGTGCACAGGCATTGAGCTGGATGTTCTTCGAACAATACAGCCATGAGCCTTACATCGCGGTTGCGCGCTTCATTTGCGGTTGGACGCCGATGGATTCGCCGCGCCGCGCCGATTTGTCGAGACTGCGCGAGCGAGGCCATCAGGCACTCGCTGTAATGGAGCGGCATCTTTCTGCGCAGCGTTGGTTCACCGGCGACCGCTACGGCATCGCCGATATCGCGCTCTATGCCTACAGTTGCGTGGCCGAACATGGCGGCATTGCATTGCACGCCTATCCTGCGATCCGCGGTTGGCTGGCGCGCGTTGAAGCCACACCCGGTTTTGTGGGGTTGCCGCCGCCCGATGCAGCAGCGGCTGCATTGATCGCGCAATCCCTCTGATCCAATTCACGTCATCTTCCGATTCACTTTTCGAGCACGCGATGCCCATGTTTGCTGCCGTACCCAATCCGATCCCCGCGCGCATGAAGGGCCTGAATCGCGCCGAGATCTGCGATGTGAACTTCCAGGAGTTCGTGCGTGGGTGGGATGGAACTGCGCAGGCGAAACCTGCGCAGGATGAATCCATTCTCGACGGCAGCGGACTCGATGCGCAGGGGTTCCGCGAGCTGTTCGAGTCGCAGCTGATCAGCCGCCATCTCGACCTGATGGCGCGCGTCCTGCGCGTGCAGAACAAGGTCTTCTACACCATCGGCAGCAGCGGTCACGAAGGCAATGCGATGGTTGCGCGGCTGACCCGACATACCGATCCAGCGTTTCTGCACTATCGTTCCGGTGCGTTCATGGCCGAGCGGTTCCGCAAGATTCCCGGGATGGATCCGATCATGGACTCCGCGCTGTCGTTCGCGGCCAGCGCCGACGACCCGGCCAGCGGCGGTCGGCACAAGGTGTGGGGCAGCAAACCGCTGTGGGTGCTGCCGCAGACGTCCACGATCGCATCGCATCTGCCCAAGGCCTTCGGCACGGCGGTCGCCATCGATCACGCCCGCCGCATCGGCCACACCTTGCCGATTCCCGACGACAGCATCGCGATCTGCTCGTTCGGCGACGCCTCCAGCAATCACGCCACCGCGCAGACCGCGTTCAACGCGGCGGCATGGACGGCATACCAGAAGCTGCCTGCGCCGGTACTGTATGTGTGCGAAGACAACGGCATCGGTATTTCGGTGAAGACGCCGGACGGCTGGGTGGCGCGCAATTTCCGCAGCCGGCCGGACCTCGATTACTTCCATGCCGATGGTCTCGACCTTGCCGCTGGTTACGGCCAGGTCAAGGCTGCTGTCGAACACTGCCGCATTACCCGTCGCCCGACCTTCCTGCATCTTCGCACCATGCGCATCATGGGCCACGCCGGCACGGACTTCGAAATCGAATGGCGCAATATCGAAGAGTTGTGCGCGGTGGAAGCCTCTGACCCGCTGTTGCGCAGCGCGGCTATCGCGCTTGAATCCGGATTGATGTCGAAAGAGCAGATTCTCGCCCTGTACGAGGCGATGCGCGTGAAATGTTTTGCCGCGGCGGAGGATGCCGACAGCCGTCCGCGCCTCACTACGCTGGAAGACGTCATGCGGCCATTAGCGCCGTACACGCCGGACAAGGTCAAAGCGGAAGCCGAGCGCGCCGACTACGCGGATCAACGCATCGCGGCATTCGGTGGCGAGGCGAAACTCCCGGAGAAACAGCCGGCGAAGCATCTGGCGGTCCAGATCAATCAGGCCTTGCACGATCTGTTCTGCAAGTATCCGGAAACGCTGCTGTTCGGCGAAGACGTGGCGCAAAAAGGTGGCGTCTACACCGTCACCAAAGGCCTGCACAAAGCCTTCGGCAACAAGCGCGTGTTCAATACGCTGTTGGACGAGACCGTGATCCTGGGTCTGGCGCAGGGCTATGCCAACATGGGCATGTTGCCGCTGCCGGAAATCCAGTATCTGGCGTATTTTCACAACGCCTGCGACCAGATTCGCGGCGAGGCGGCCAGCCTGCAGTTTTTCAGCAACGGCCAATATCGCAACCCGATGGTGCTGCGCATCGCCTCGCTCGGCTATCAGCGCGGGTTCGGCGGGCATTTCCACAACGACAATTCGATCACCGCGCTCCGCGATATCCCTGGTCTGGTGGTCGGCTGCCCATCGCGCGGCGACGATGCGGCCATGATGCTGCGCACGATGATGGCGCTGGCCAAAGTCGACGGCCGCGTCTGCGCACTGCTCGAACCAATCGCGCTGTACATGGCCAAGGATCTGTACGACTCCGGCGACGGCCTGTGGTTGACCGACTATCCGGGGCCCGATCAGGCGATGACCCTCGGCGAGGGCAGGGTCTATCTTCCGCAAAGCGGTGGCGAAGGCGACGATCTGGTGATCTTCAGCTTCGGCAACGGCGTGCCGATGAGCCTGCGGGCCGCGCGCACGATCGAGGCCAGGCACGGCTGGAAGACCCGCGTGGTCGATCTGCGCTGGCTGGCGCCGCTCAACGATGCGTTTATCCAGGCGCAGGCGTCCGGAGCGAAGCGGATCATCGTTGTGGATGAGGGCCGCCGCAGCGCCGGGGTGGGCGAGGGCGTCATCACCGCTTTGGTGGAGGGCGGCCTTGGCAGCACTCCTCTACAGCGGGTCGTGGGCGCCGACACCTTCACTCCGCTGGCTGGCGCGGCCTTCCTGGTGATTCCGTCGGATGCGGATATCGTTGCTGCGGCGGATGCACTAGCCGGCTGAGTTGTGTGTGGCGCGGGTTCGGGCTATGGTTTCCACAAGCGGCAGTGGCTATGGCGAGGCCATGGAACCCGCACTTACCGACCGCTCTATAGTGTCCGTCGCGACCGCACGGATAGTGCCCCCAGTGGAGGAAGCGCTGATGAACGATGAAAAGAAGCCTGCAGCGGTGGAAGATCTTTCCCCTCAGGACCAGGCCAGATATGCACAGATCAAAAACAAAGTGGATGAGATGCATGACCAGATCGGTCAGGGTCATATCAATGGCGAGAGCGTCTCCGCCGGGCTGCTTGAGCGCTACAAGGACGCCAGGCTGGATGGCAAGGACGTAAGCGGCGTTTATCTCAGTCAACCCAATAAATATGTCGGAAACGGCGAAAATATCATCGGTGTCGTCGGCGATAAGAACAGCCCCACCAATGAGACTTTCCATGGAAAATCGGCGGACTTCATCGCCACCCCGCCTCACGAAAATCTGTCGCGGGTTCTCGAGCTTGCCCGTAATCAGCAGCTCGCCCAAGCTGACGAACAGACGTTGAACCGCAACCGTGCCCAGGAAGAACCCAGCCAAGGCTCGCCCAGCATGGGAAGTCGCTCGAACTTATCCTGATCAGCGCGCTAGGCCGTCGAGAAGCGGCTGTCGCACCCAGAAGGCCTCGCTTACAGCGTGGCCTTCTGACGTTTGAAGCGCATTTTTTTCCGGCGTAAGCGGTATGACCGCCAGCGCCATCTGGCCGCATACGCTCACCAAGCTGCCGAGAACGGCGCCGTCTCCCGACAGCTCAGCGCCTGCTAGCAGCGGAGTTTGACCACAAATCAGCGCCAGACCGCGCTTGGCCTGCCCCAGAAAATGCGTACGGGCGACGATTTCCTGGCCCGGATAGCAGCCTTTCTTCACGCTGTAGGCACGCAGCCGGTCCAGCGACAGCTGCTGCGGGGTCCACTGCCCCGATTGAGCCGCATCGAGTCGCGGCCAGCCGTGCTCAAGGTCGGCGCGGCGCCAGGTTTCGCACGCGGTCGCGTCCACAGACGCTGTTGTCGCAGGCCCGATCCGCAGGCTGCGTCCCAGTTGCCCATTGCCCAGCTCGCCGCTGAGGTCCAATTCGATGACATCGGCGCTATCGCCAACCCAGTGGTTGCCCGAGGCCAGAGCCGAGGCCTGCAACCTGCCGATAACAGACACGTCATCGCGAACCCGGATCGCGACCTTGCTGCGGAACACGAAACGCCGCAGCTGCGCCACAAATGCATCGGGGTCTGCATCCGGAAGCAGCAGCCACAACGTATCGCTGTCGATACGGATGACCGCGAACAGAGCGATCACGCGCCCTTTGGCGGTCAGCCAACCGTTCCACTGCCACTGCCCGTCCTGCAGCGCGCCGACATCGTTCATCGTCTGGGCGTGGGCGAATGCAACTGCGTCGCGTCCGCTGATCGCCACTACTTGGTGGTCGGGCAGGGCGAACCAGGAAGTCTGCGGGGTTTGCGGGTTGTCCGGCATGGGGGTGGGACTTAAACTACCGAGTTGAGGAATCAGCGCATGATAGGCGAAACCGTCCCGCTTCCCGAACCCGCTCCAGACCTTGCTCCGGCCGAACCCTCAGTGCCGCAGCCTCTCATCGAGGTCAAAGAGTTCGGGGGTCGCGAAGGTCCCGATCCAACCCGCTATGGCGATTGGGAAAAAAATGGTCGCTGCATCGATTTCTGAAGCATATATCCGAAACTCACCCCCTTCCCGAACTGGGCGCTACCCGCAATGAACAACCGCGCACGTCCCCTCTCGCCGCACCTGCAGGTCTACCGTCCGCAGATCACCAGCGTAATGTCGATCCTGCATCGCATCAGCGGCATTGTCCTTTCCTTCGGCGCGTTCGTACTGACCTGGTGGTTGCTCGCGGTCGCTCAGGGCGGCGATGCCTATGCCCTTGCCGGCGAATGTCTGGCTTCGCCATTCGGGAAGCTTGCGCTGTTCGGCTTTTCGTTCGCGCTGGTGTATCACCTGCTCAACGGTATCCGTCATCTGCTGTGGGATGCCGGCTGGGGTTTCAAGATTCCGCAGGTCTACCGCTCAGGCTACGCAGTGGTCGCACTGACGTTTGTCTTCACCGCGGCGATCTGGTTCTTCGCGATGCGGGGTGATGCATGAGCGATTCTTCCGCCCGCGATGGTTCTCAGCGTGATTTCCGTACGCCCATAGGCCGCGCTCGTGGTCTGGGTTCGGCCAAATCCGGCACTGGCCACTTCTGGTGGCAGCGCGTCACCGCCATCGCCTTGATGCTGCTCACGCCCTGGATTCTGGGCATGCTGATCGCGCTGGTCGGCGCCGATCACGCTCAGGTACAGGCCGCGTTGGCCAAACCGGTGAATGCCATCGCGCTGGCGATGTTCGCGATCAGCCTGTTCTGGCACTCGCGGCTCGGCCTGCAGGTGGTGATCGAAGACTATGTCCACCACCGCCCGCTGGAAATCTTCCTGCAGTTGCTGGTCACTTTCGCCTGTGCGCTGGGCGTTCTTGCTTCTCTCTACGCGATCGGCCGGATCGCGCTTCTGGCCTGACGGCTCTCAACAAGGCAGCCATGACTTCCGCTTATAAAATCACCGAACACAAGTACGACATGATCGTGGTCGGCGCCGGCGGCGCCGGGCTGCGCGCGACGTTCGGCCTTGCGCAAAAAGGCCTGCAGACCGCGTGCATCACCAAGGTCTTTCCGACCCGTTCGCATACGGTCGCGGCGCAGGGCGGTATCTCAGCTGCGCTCGGCAACATGGGCGAAGACGACTGGCGTTTCCATTTTTACGACACCATCAAGGGGTCGGACTGGCTGGGCGATCAGGACGCGATCGAATACATGTGTCGCGAGGCGATTCCGGCGATCATCGAACTGGAACATCAGGGCGTGCCGTTCTCGCGCACCGAAGACGGCAAGATTTATCAGCGCCCGTTCGGCGGTATGACCACGCACTACGGCAAGGGCACTGCGCAGCGCACCTGCGCCGCCGCCGACCGCACCGGCCACGCGATCCTGCACACGCTGTACCAGCAGTCGCTGGCGCACGACGCGCGCTTCATGATCGAGTATTTCGCGCTCGATCTGATCATGGACGAAGAGGGCGCCTGCCGCGGTGTGCTCGCGCTGGACATGGCCGAAGGCACCCTGCATCTGTTCCGCGCGCAGGGCGTGGTGCTGGCCACCGGCGGCTATGGCCGCGCGTATTTCTCCGCAACCTCCGCGCATACCTGCACCGGCGACGGCGGCGGCATGGCCCTGCGTGCCGGCCTCGGGCTGCAGGACATGGAGTTCGTGCAGTTCCACCCGACCGGCATCTACGGCGCCGGTTGCCTCATCACCGAAGGCGTGCGCGGCGAAGGCGGCATTCTGCGCAACAGCAAAGGCGAGCGCTTCATGGAGCGCTATGCGCCCAATGCGAAGGATCTCGCCTCGCGCGACGTGGTCTCGCGCTCGATGACCATCGAAATTCGCGAAGGCCGCGGTGTTGGCCCGGATGCCGACCACATTCATCTGGATCTGACCCATCTCGATCCGAAGGACATCCACGAGAAGTTGCCCGGTATCGCCGAAAG
>JANOXT010000410.1:0-5070 GCA_031418555.1 Lysobacterales bacterium
GCCTCATCATCTCACCTGCGCAATCCAATCCTGCAGATTGTAGTAATTCGTCACCCGCGCGATTTTTCCGTCACGGATATCGAAGAACGCGCCGCCGGACAATGCATAGCGCTGCCCGCGCGCAGGCGGCAGGCCTTCATCTGCGACGATATATTCGCCATGCACCACATACTCCGCAGCGGCGCGCGCGCCGTCGGGCGATGCCATGACCACGATGTCGCGCAGCTGTTCACGATAGCTGCGATCCATACGGGCGAGAAACGCGGCGAAGGCGTCGCGACCGGTTTCGCGCGCGCCCTGATTGAGATCGTGGACCACATCCTCAGTGAGCAGCGCCAGCATCGCGGCCCAGTCATCACGATTGAAAGCGGCGTAGTAGTCGAGAATCAGCGTAGTGGCGCGGTCGTGGGCGCGGGTGCCATCGATGATCATGGGAAACTCCTTCGGTTGCGGGTCACATCTGGCGCACGAACAGGTCGCGATGGAAAAAATACACTTCGTTGAGCAGGAACCGCCAGCGCGTATCGAAGCTGCGGTAGCGGCTGGTCGGCGTGGGCGATCCCAGGCAGACGATGCCGATGTCATTGCAGATACGCAGCGCGCGCGACATGTGCAGCGGATCGCTGACGACGATGGCGCGGCCGAGTTTGCGGGCGCGCATCAGTGCGGCGGCCTGGCTCAGGTTCTCGATGGTGTTGCGCGACACGGTTTCGATCAGGATCGCGCGGTCGGGCACGCCGTTGCGCAGCGCATAACGACGGGCCACCTGGGATTCCGAAAACCGCGCCCCATTGCCGCCGAAACCGCCGGTAAAGATCAGCGTCGGCGCGCGTTCGCCTTTGTACAGACCGATACCATGACGGATGCGCTCTTCGAACACCGGCGAGGGCCGCGCATCGTAGGCGGCGGCGCCGAGGACGACGATCGCGTCGGCGCGCACCCGGTCGCTGGCCGCCTCGTCGCGGCTGCCGATGTGCACGATATACAGCGCCACGCCGCACAGCCACAGCAGCACCAACCACAAAAGACGACGCAGCCACCGGAACACGCCGCGCCGCCTGCGACGTTTTCCGGATACGCGCTGGATCAACGGCGATGGGGCTGCACGGGTCATGCGTGGGTCTGCCACGGCAAGGTATCCAGATCCACGTTGCCGCCGGAAATCACGACGCCGACGCGGCGGCCCGCAAAGCGGTCGCGATTGCGCAGTACTGCCGCCAAACCGATCGCACCGGAGGGTTCGACCACCAGTTTCAGACGCTCCCACAGCAGCCGCATCGCTTCGAGTACCGCATTGTCGTCCACGGTGAGAATCCCGTCGATATGACGCTGAAGCAGCGCCAGCGTGCGCGGCGCGAGATGCCCGCGCAGCCCGTCGCAGATGGTGCTGGCGGTCATGTCGGTGATGCAGCGGCCTTCGCGCAGCGAGGCGTGCGCATCCGCGGCGCCGGTTGGTTCAGCGCCCCAGATGTCAAGGTTCGGCCGCAGCGTCCGTGCGGTCAGGGCACAGCCCGACAGCAGCCCGCCGCCGCCGACCGGCGCCAGCAGCGCGTCGAGCTCCGGTTCGCTGCGCAGAAATTCGAGCGCGACCGTGCCCTGGCCGGCGATGACATGCGCATCGTCGAAGGGATGCACCAGATGCGCGCCGGTCTGTTCGGCCAGCGCCGCAGCGGCGGCGTTGCGCGCGGCCATCGTCGGTTCGCAGCGTACGACGTGCGCGCCGTACCCGGCGATTGCCGCCAACTTCACTGCCGGTGCGCCTTCGGGCACAACGACAGTCGCGTGGACACCGCGTAAACGACTGGCCAGTGCGACCGCGGCGCCGTGATTGCCGGAACTCTGGGTCAGGATGCCGCGCGCAGCGGTCTCGTCATCGAGCGCGAAAATCGCATTGCAGGCACCGCGGAATTTGAATGCGCCGACGCGCTGCAGGTTTTCGCACTTGAAATGCAGCGCGCAGCCGGCGATGTCGTCCAGCGACTGCGACCTGAGTACCGGGGTTTGCTGCGCATGCGGCGCGATCCGTGCGGCAGCGGAAAGCACGTCGGCGAAGGCGGGCAGCGGCGGCACAGCGGTGATCATGCCAACATCGTAACAGGCGAGATATACGCCTCAGCGTGTCATTCGTACTGGCGCCTGCGGCGTGCGCACAGCAGGTCACCGGGTGCACGAACAGCGACAACAGCAGCGCGACGGCCTGGACCGACGGCAGCATCTGCAGTTGGGTGGCAAGGTGTACTGCACACCTTGCAGGTCAACAGATGGGGCATGCTGGCAGCGGGCGTCGTCGGTCACGGGTTCCAAGGCCCCATCCGGATACCGCAAAGTGCCAAGATGGCAATGGGCCGGTTGTCTTAAGGACGGGTTCAACGCGACAGTCGGATGCTGCACCGGTACGGCGGGCCGATCCCGTCCGCGATAACGATAGGGGTTCCAGATGTTCCGTCTTGGTCTGCTTGCGACGCTCTCTGTGACGATTCTGACCGGCTGCGTCAGTAGCTACGGCTACCGCGCCGATCAGGGCGGCGATTATTACTATGCCGAGCCATCGGTTGATTATTACGACGACTACGGCGGGCCCTACAGTTCGATAGGGTACGGTTATCCCGGCGGCTGGTACGGCAGCTTCGGCTATGGCTTCGGTTTCGGCCACACCCCGTATTCGCGCTATGGATTTCCATATGGCTATGACAGTCACCGGTATGGTTATCCTTACTCCTATTACCCCTACCCGCATCGTCGGCCGCCGCATCGTCATCGCCCACCGAACCCGCCGCCGCCGGGCACTCCGCCACCGGGTGTGATTATCGACAACGACCCGCGGCCGCCGGGCAACGGTCCACATCTGGGCGACCGCGATGGTGGCCCATGGCGCCATCTGGGCCGCAGGCGCCCGCCCATCGCGACTCCACAGCCTGCGATCCCGGGCATTGGGCCGCGCCCGGGCGTTCTGACTCAGGACATGCCGCCCAGCCGGCGACGGATCATGGTTCCCCAGCCTGGTGTGTCTGGTGGTGGTGAGCAGCCTGGAAGGGTGAACCAGGCCCGACGTGCGCCGGTCTCCATGCCCCAGTCGGAGCGCCCACCACGTCAGCGTGACGAAACACCTCGTGCCGAACCTGCCCCAGAGCGTCGGATCGAACGCCAGGAACGAGAATCCCGTCTCGAACAGACGCCCTGAAAACGCTTGCCAACCGCCGAAATTGGTCGCAAGCTAATCAAGCTTGACCGGATACGTCGTATTCCGACGTAACTCGGTACTGAATCGCCGACCCCGGCGGGGAAATCCGGATCCCCCCTGTTCCGCTCCTCGTCGGGTGTCGGCACCTGATCAAGAATTACAGCTTAACTTCGCTGAATCGCGGACAAAAAAAGGGGCCGAATGTCCCCCGACATTCGGCCCCTGGCTCCCTCAGCGCGCACGTGGCCAGCCCTGTTCCACCCCGGCCTGCGCTTTCGCGCATGCCGCGCTGAGTGCCACTTGAGATAAGCAGAATGCGTGCCAACATTGGCATCGCCGCTTCCGGAAACTGATGTGCCGAAGCGTATTCGTTAGAATGCGGCGCGCCTCGACGCGACCCGGCCCGAGTCTTCGCCACGCGACTATCCCATGACCAACTTCTATACATTCGATGTCATCGTCATCGGCGGTGGTCACGCGGGCACCGAGGCCGCGCTCGCCTCTGCGCGCGCCGGCGCACGCACGCTGCTGCTCACTCACAACATCGAAACCGTGGGTGCGATGAGCTGCAACCCGGCCATCGGCGGCATCGGCAAGGGCCATCTGGTGCGCGAGATCGATGCGCTGGGCGGCATCATGGCACGCGCCGCAGACGCTGCCGGCATCCAGTGGCGCCGTCTCAACGCATCGAAGGGTCCGGCAGTGCGTGCGACCCGCTGTCAGGCCGACCGCGCGCTCTACCGCAGCTTCATTCGCCGTGCGGTGGAATCGCAACCGAACCTCACCGTGTTCCAGTCCGCGGTCGATGATCTGATCATCGAAGGCGATGGCGCGCGCGGTGAGGCTGTAAAAGGAGTTTTAACCCAAACCGGTTTGCGTTTTGAAGCGCAGGCCGTGGTGCTGACCGCGGGCACCTTTCTCGCCGGCAAGGTCCACATCGGCGAAACCCAGTTCGCTGCAGGCCGCGCCGGTGATCCGCCCGCGACCACGCTCGCTGCGAAACTGCGCGAACGTCCGTTTGTAGTCGATCGATTGAAGACCGGCACGCCGCCGCGCATCGATGGCCGGAGTCTCGACTACAGCGTGATGGAAGAACAGCCCGGCGACGACCCGCGCCCGGTGTTCTCGTTCATGGGCAGCACCGCCGACCATCCGCCGCAGATCTCATGCTGGATCACGCACACGTCCGAGCGCACTCACGAGATCATCCGCGGCGCGCTGCACCGTTCGCCGCTGTACAGCGGCCAGATCGAAGGCATCGGCCCGCGCTATTGCCCGTCGATCGAAGACAAAGTGGTGCGCTTCGCCGAGAAGGCCTCGCATCAGATTTTCGTCGAACCCGAAGGCCTGGATGTCACTGAAATCTACCCGAACGGCATTTCGACTTCGCTGCCGTTCGACGTGCAGCTGGATCTGGTGCGCAGCATCCGCGGTTTCGAGCAGGCGCACATCACCCGCGCCGGCTACGCCATCGAGTACGACTTCTTCGACCCGCGCGGCCTGAAGAATTCGCTGGAAACCAAGCTTGTCTCCGGTTTGTTTTTCGCCGGCCAGATCAACGGCACCACCGGCTATGAAGAAGCCGCGGCGCAGGGCCTCATCGCCGGGCTCAACGCCGCGCGTTTCGTGCATGCGCTCAACGCCTGGTCGCCGCGTCGCGACGAAGCGTATATCGGGGTGATGATCGACGACTTGATCACCCACGGCACCAGCGAGCCCTACCGCATGTTCACCAGTCGCGCCGAATACCGGCTGCAGCTGCGCGAAGACAACGCTGATCTGCGGTTGACCGAAACCGGCCGCGCACTGCATCTGGTCGACGACGCGCGCTGGGAACGCTTCGCACGCAAGCGCGATGCTTTCGTCGCGGAAACACAGCGACTGGGCGC
>JANOXT010000411.1:0-18204 GCA_031418555.1 Lysobacterales bacterium
CCGCGCATCTGCCCGGCATGCTGGCGTCGAAGACCGCAGTCCCTGTACTTGGCGTACCGGTGCATACCAAAACGCTCAACGGGATGGATTCGCTGCTGTCGATGGTGCAGATGCCGGCCGGCGTGCCGGTTGCGACCTTCGCCATCGGCCATGCGGGCGCCGCGAATGCCGGGCTGTTCGCCGCAGCGATACTCGCGGGCGATTACCCGCAGATCGGCGCTGCCCTCGATACGTTCCGCGCAAAGCAGACGCAGGACGTGTGCGACAACGACGATCCTCGTTTGGAAGCCGGGCGTTTGGAAGCGGACCGCTCATGAGCCGTCGCCGATGACGACCGTCGGCATTCTGGGCGGTGGACAGCTGGCGCGGATGCTGGCGCTGTCGGGCGCGCCTCTGGGCCTGCGCTTTCGCGTGCTCGATACCGTTGCCGACGCCTGCGCCGGCCAGTTCGTGCCGCTGATCGTTGGCGATTACCGCGACGAAGCGGCGCTCGCCGAATTCGCGTCCCAGGTCAATGTCGTCACCTTCGATTTCGAGAATGTGCCGGCCGAATCCGCACAGTGGTTGAGCGAACGCGTACCGGTGTTCCCGAATCCGCGTGCGTTGTCGATCGCGCAGGACCGTTTGGCTGAAAAAACGCTGTTCTGCGAGCTTGGTATTCCGGTGCCGGCGTTCGCCGATGTGCCGGATCGCGCTGCGCTGGAGACTGCGATCGCCCGTATCGGTATTCCATGCATCCTGAAAACCAGACGTCTCGGCTACGATGGCAAAGGCCAGTTCCGGATCAAATCAGACGCTGATATCGATGCCGCTTGGCGCTCGCTAGGCGCGCAGGCGGCGACGGTGGGATTGATTCTGGAAGCGTTCGTACCGTTCGAGCGCGAGCTGAGCGTTGTCGCGGTACGCGGCCGCGAAGGGGAATTCCGCACCTGGCCGTTGACCGAGAACTGGCACGTCGAAGGCGTGCTGTCCGCCAGTCTCGCACCCGCGCGCGTGGACGACGCGCTTGCCCAGGCCGCAGTTGCGCATGCGCGTGCACTGGCCGAATCATTGGACTATGTCGGCGTATTCGCGCTGGAACTGTTCTGTCGCGACGGCAGGTTGCTTGCCAACGAACTCGCCCCGCGCGTGCACAACTCCGGCCACTGGACCATCGAAGGCAGCGAGACTTCGCAGTTCGAGAATCATCTGCGCGCAGTACTCGGTTTGCCGCTTGGCGACGTCCACATGATCGGTCACGCCTGCATGCTCAACTGGGTCGGCGCGATGCCCGATGCCAATGCGGTACTGCGCGAATCCGGCGGCCACTGGCACGACTACGGCAAGGAACCGCGCGCGGGCCGCAAGGTGGGTCATGCGACGCTGCGTGCGGATTCGATGAGCGAACTGACCGAAGCGCTGGATCGCGTGGGGCTTGCGCTGGGCTTTGAAGCGCAGGTGGCGCCGGTGCTCAAAGCGCTGCGCGGGCGTTGACGCTCAGGCCGTCGTGGAGTTTTGCGGTGCGGGCTGCAGATGGCGCATCTGCCGCATCAATCCGCCGAGATACACCAGCGAATATGCGATCAGCACCGCTGCCAGCCCCAGCGTCAAACCACTGGGCGACTGTTGCGCAGCCATCAGCCCGCCATGCGTCCAGCGCCACGCCAGACGGCCAAGCAGCACTGCGCTGAGAACGCTGCCGATCCAGGGATTGGGCGTATAGCTGCGCTGATCGTCTTTCCAGCCGACGTGGGTGTGCTTCAGTCCGAGCAGCCCCAAAGCGATTCCCAGCACGCTGCCGATGCCTGCTGCGATCAATGTCTGCACGTGCAGGAACGATACCGCGATCAGGGCGCACGCGATCAGCGACAGCAGGGCCAAGCGGATGCCCGCGCGCACCGGCCGCCATCGCTGCATGCCGAAGTTTCTGCGGAGCCTGCGATACATCGCCCAGGCGAACACTACGGGCAGCCAGTAGGGCATGGTTGTGGTGAGTGCGGATGCCGGCATGTGCCAGGTGTCCTGCAGTGGCGGTGGCCCATCGTAGCGATGAACGTCGCCCTGCGCAGATCCCACACAGAACGGCCGGGAGATACCGGCCGTTCTTTAGTATTTCGCTGGTGGTGTCGCTCAGCGACAGCGCCCGTAGCGGTCCGGCGAAGCGCCGGGCCCGCCCTTGCGTCCCGGTGGATTTTCCCAGTTGGTACCGCGTCCGCCTGCGGGTCCGGGCGGATTGTTGTCGCTGTCGCGCCAGCAGCGACTGCTCTGATTCCACCAGCCGTAGCGCGGATGCCAGTAGCCGAAATTCGAGTTGAAGTAATAGCCGCCGTCGACAACGGTGAATCTGTAGCGCGTGTTGTGGTGGCGGTAGTAGCGATCGTCAGGTGACGTGCTTGGGCCGCCGCGCCAGCCCGGCGGGTTTTCCCAATGGGTGCCGGGGCCGCCGGCGGGGCCAGGCGGGTTGTTACTGCGGTCGTAAGGATGTGCGCAGGCGGTGCCGGCTGCGGCCAAGGCGAAACTCAGTGCGAAAGCGCGCAGCAGTGATCGGGACGGTGTCATCGGTGGCTCCAGTGCGTGGAAGACCATCGGGTAATGCATGAAGGGGTGAAGTCGTTGACGCTGCGGGCGGCTATGTTCATCGCACAGTGGGATTGCTCCGATGTGCGCATGCGGTACGGAAAAAAGAAAACGGCCGGGTTTCCCCGGCCGTTGATGGCTGTCATTCCAACGCGGTGAGACATCTGTTATCGCTTCGACAATAAAAAAAGATTTCTCAGCGGCGGTTCGGGACAACAGCGGTTTTTGTTCGCCACAGTCACTTCATCTGGGAAGAAACGAAATCCCAGTTGACCAGATTCCAGAACGCTTCCACATACTTCGGACGTGCGTTGCGGTAATCGACGTAGTACGCGTGCTCCCACACATCGCAGGTCAGCAGCGGAGTGTCGTCGCCGGTCAGCGGTGTGGCGGCATTGGAGGTGCTGGCCAGCGCGAGCCCGCCGTCCGGGCGCTGTACCAGCCAGCCCCAACCAGAACCGAAAGTGCCGACGGTGGTCTTGGTGAACTCTTCCTTGAACTTGGCGAAGTCGCCGAACGCCTTGTCGATGGCCTCGGCCAGTTTGCCGGTGGGCTCGCCGCCGCCCGGGTTTGAGCCCGATGCCGGCTTGAGGCAGTTCCAGTAGAACGTATGGTTCCAGATCTGTGCGGCATTGTTGAAGATGCCGCCCTGCGATTTGCGCACGATTTCCTCAAGCGGCATGTCGGCGAACTCGGTGCCGGGAATCATGTTGTTGAGATTGGTGACGTAGGTCTGGTGGTGTTTGCCGTAATGGAAATCGATGGTTTCCGCAGAGATGTGCGGTTGCAGTGCGGTGCGGTCGTAGGGCAGGGCAGGCAGCTCGATGGCCATGGTGGGGTTCCTTGGATGTGTGAGGAGGATACGCGGGCGGGCGGACAGGCCTGCAGGCGTGCGAAGCATTACAATGCGCGATCTTGAGTACGATTCTAACCCCACCTTGGCCGTAGCGGCCCTAGCGCTGTCGGCCCCATCCCGCAGGAGATTCCCATGCCGGTGTTGGAACGCATCCAGTCCGAGATCCAAACCCATCCGATCGTGTTGTTCATGAAAGGCACGCCGCAGTTCCCGATGTGCGGTTTTTCCAGCCGGACCTCGCAGGCGCTCAAAGCTGCCGGTGCCGGCAATTACCACACGGTCAACGTGCTGGAAGATCCGGAAGTCCGGGCCAATCTGCCGCGTTTCTCCAACTGGCCGACCTTTCCGCAGCTCTTCATCAACGGCGAATTGATCGGCGGCTGCGACATCACCATCGAGCTGTACGAATCCGGCGAGCTGGCGCGCATGATCGCCGAAGCGCAGAAGGCTTGATGTCGGAAGGCGCCATTCCAGAGGGCATGCTGTCTGCGATGGCGAAGCCCGCCACGCGCGCCCTCGAAGGTCGAGTCGTGCTGGTGGTAGGGGCACACGGTGCCTTGGGCCATGCATCGGCACTGGCCTGCGCAGATGCGGGCGCCACCGTCGTACTGCTCGGTCGCAAAGTCCCCAAACTCAATCGCGTTCATGACGCCGTCATTCGACAGGGCGGCGAAGCGCTGCTGTATCCGCTCGATCTGGAAGGCGCGACGCCCGACGATTACGCAGAGATGGCCGAGCGCATCGAATCCGGACTTGGGCGTCTCGACGGGGTGCTCCACTGCGCCGCGGATTTCCCCGGATTGACGCCGCTGGAAAACACCGATCCCGCTGCATTCGCGCGTGCCCTGCACGTGAATGTGACCGCGCGCTGGTGGCTGACGCAGGCCTGCCTGCCGCTGCTGCGCCGCGCTGAGGACAGTGCGGTGGTGTTCTTGATCGACGAGGCTCTGGATCGTGGCCTGCCGTACTGGGGCGGCTACGGTATCGCCCAGTCCGCATTGCGTGCTCTGCTCGGAACGCTGCATGCCGAGCTTGCGAATTCGAGCATACGGGTCGGCGGCCTTGCGCCCGGGCCGATGCGCACGCCGCTGCGCGCAAAAGCTTTCATCGATGAAGACAGGGTCGCCGCATCCGATGCATCGTCAGTCGCACAAGCCTGCGTGCATCTGCTGTCCGCCGCGAGCATCGGTCAACGCGGAACGCTGTGGTCGCTGATGCAATGAGCATCGCTTCGGCCGCGTTACTGCTGTTCCTGATCCTCGATCCCCTCGGGAATATCCCGGTATTCCTCAGCCTGCTGCGCGTGCTGCCGCCAAGGCGGCAACGGATCGTACTGGCGCGCGAACTGCTGATCGCGCTGGTCGTGCTGATGCTTTTTTTGTGGTGCGGAAAGTACGCGCTGGAGCTGATGCACCTGCGCGAGGAATCGGTGTCGATCGCCGGCGGCATCGTGCTTTTTCTGATCGGCATACGAATGATCTTCCCGCCTGTTGAAGGCCTCATGGGCGAAATGCCCGACGGCGAGCCCTTCATTGTGCCGATGGCGATTCCGCTGGTCGCTGGCCCGTCCGGAATGGCGGCGGTGATTCTGATGGGCAGCAATGACCCCTCGCGCCTCGGCGACTGGAGCCTGGCGCTGTTGATCGCATGGGCGGCGACTGCCGCAATCCTGTTTTCGGCGACCTATCTCTACAAATGGCTGGGCCAGCGCGTGCTTGTCGCGGTCGAACGTCTGATGGGCATGCTGCTCGTCGCCATTTCTGTGCAGATGCTGATGGACGGCATCGCGACCTATCTGCAGGTCAAGGTGTCGTGATTGGTTTTACTGATCAACATGCATCAGCGCGAATGCATGAGCACTTTGTGGCGTAACGTTCAAGTGAAACCTCATCTTAGTTCAGCCAATGATTTCAATGGCTTACAGGTGGCAAGGCCGTCATTCCACTGTCATCTTCAGGCTCTATCGTGTTAACCTATAGTTAACCCAAGGCTCTGGAACTGCAGAAGCCAAGGTTCGAATTCCCCCGCTGACCGGATCGCGGCGCCTAGGCGTACGCGATCTTTACGTACGACCCATCGCATCGTTCTCCATCGAGGCCAAGAGCAATGAACCATACGAATCGTTTCCGACTGTCCAAACTGTCGATCGGACTCATTGTCGCCCTCGCGGCGGCGCCTGCGTTCGCGCAGAACACCACCGCCGCATTGGGCGGACAGGTTGTCGGGGCCGATGGCCAGCCGATCGCCGGCGCAGAAGTCACCATCGTGCACAGCGAGTCGGGCACAGTCAGCCGCGTCGTCACCGACGCCAATGGCCGTTACAACGCGCGCGGCCTGCGCGTCGGCGGCCCGTATCAGGTCACCGCGAACAAGGAAGGCTCCGGCAACCGCAGCGAAGATGATGTGTACCTGGCGCTTGATCAGGTGTCGGAAGTCAATCTTTCGTTCGGTACGCAGGATCTCGACGCCGTCACGATCACCGGCGCTGCCGGCCCGGTGATTTTCAGTGCCGACAAGATGGGCGCGGGCAGCAACGTGACCCGCGATCAGATCGATTCGTTCGCCTCGATCCGTCGCGACCTGCAGGATTACGCGCGCCTCGACCCGCGCATCTCGCAGACCGACAAGGAGCGCGGCGAAATTTCCGCCGGCGGCCAGAATACCCGCTACAACTCGGTGACCATCGACGGCGTCAATACCAGCGACACCTTCGGCCTTGAGTCCAACAATCTGCCCACCGCGAAGCAGCCGATCTCGATCGACGCGATCCAGGAAGTCAATCTCAACATCGCCAACTACGACGTGACCCAGAAGGGTTACACCGGCGCCAACATCAACGCCGTCACCAAGTCGGGCACCAACAAGTTCCACGGCAGCCTGACCTACGTGTATCGAGACGACAGCGCTGTTGGTCAGCGCTTCAACCGCGCGACCAACAGTTACACCGACTTCGGTCCGTTCAAGGAAAAGACCTGGGGCTTCACCGTCGGTGGTCCGATCATCAAGGACCGGCTGTTCTTTTTCGCCGCCTATGAAGATTTCACCCAGACCAAGACCGCGCCGGATTTCGGTGCGATCGGCTCTGGCGCCGGCAGCACTGTCAATCTGACCCAGACGCTCATCAACCAGTACAGCACGCTGGCCAATACCGCCTACGGCATCAACGTGGGTTCTTCAGAGATCCCGAGCGGCTTCGAGACCCGCGTGAAGGACGCCCTGTTCAAGGTGGACTGGAACATCAGCGACACCCAGCGCGTCAGCCTGCGCTACAACAAGACCAAGCAGAACGAACCGTTTCTGCCGAACTTCGGCATCCGTAGCCTGTCGCTGTCGTCCAACTGGTACGACCAGGGCAAGGAATTCGAGACCTGGGTAGGCGAGTGGTTCGCCGACTGGTCAGACAGTTTCTCGACCGAGGCCAAGGTTTCCTATCGCTCTTACAACAGCGTGCCTGAAAACAGCGCAGATCTGCCGCAGATTTCCCTGAGTTTCCCGCGCAATCCGCCCACAACCACGGGCCTGCTGACCGGCAACACCAGCCTGATTTCCGGTACGGAGCGCAGCCGTCAATTCAACGAACTGGATACCAAGACCACCAATGTCTTTCTGGCGGGTAACTGGTATGTGGGCGACCATTCCCTGAAGTTCGGTGCCGATTACGACAAGAACGAAGTCTTCAACGCCTTTTTGCAGGACACCAAGGGCAATTACACCTTCGGTTGTATCAACAGCTCGACCAGCATCACTTATGTTGGTGACCCGGTCATTGGCACTGCGGCACTGAACTGCTCCTCAGGCCTTGCTGCGGATCAAGCACGTATCGATGCGGCAGTGCTCTACAACTTCCGCATCGGCCGTCCGACTAACTATCAAGTGCAGGTTGGTGCGCCCGGTTTCAACATCAACGACGGCGCCGCCAACTGGACGCTGAAGAATCTCGGCCTGTTCCTGCAGGACACTTGGGTGGTCAACGACAAACTGACGCTCTCCTACGGTGTGCGCGTCGATATGCCCAGCGTTGCAGACAAGCCCACGTTCAACGCCGCCGCTTCGGCACCGGTAGGTGCGATCGTCGCCGGTCGTCGTACCGGCGGTTTCGGTGTGCGCAACGACGTGACCATCGACGGTAAGGAACTGGTGCAGCCGCGTTTCGGTTTCAACTACACCTTCGCCAGCGAACGCCAGACCCAGCTGCGCGGCGGTGTTGGCCTGTTCCAAGGCGCTGCCGCCACCGTGTGGCTTTCGAACCCGTATACCAACACGGGTATCACCACCCGCGTTATCGGTTGCGGTGGTTCGTTCGGCATCGTATGCCCGGCCGGTACTTTCAGCGCCAATCCGAACAGCCAGCCGGCGCTTGCCGGTACTCCGCCAACCTCGAACGTCGATTTCATCTCCGATGATCTGCGTCAGCCATCGGTGTGGAAAGCCAACCTCGCATTCGAACACCAACTGCCGTGGTGGGACATGGTGTTCAGCGCGGAATATGTGATGACCCAAGTCAAGGACGGCATCAATTACCGCTTCTTGAATCTCGGCGAAGCCACCCGCATCGGCCCGGATGGTCGTCGTTTGTTCTACACCACGCAGGGCTACAACACTGCGTGCTGGACCAATACCGGCAGCACCACAACCACAGGTGCAACCTGTACAGGTTTCCGCACCCGCGGCGGCAGCAATCCCGCATTCAACAACGTGATCATCGCAGACAGCAGCAGTAAGGGCCGTGGCGATAATCTTACTATCGGCTTGCAGCGTCCGATGATCAACGACTGGGCATGGTCGCTGGCCTACAGCTACACCGAAGCCACCGACGTCAATCCGTTGACTTCGTCGACGTCGAACTCGAACTGGCTCAACCGTTCCTCGTTCGATCCGAACGAAGATGTCGCTTCGCGTTCGAACTACGTCAACCGCGATCGTTTCATCGCCAGCCTGCAGTGGCAGCACAAGTTCTTCGGCGACAACAAGACCTCGGTTGGTCTGTTCTACGAAGGCCGCAAGGGCAAGCCGTACAGCTGGACGTTTATCAACGACCTCAATGGCGACGGCGACGGCGTCAGCGGCAACGATCTGATGTATATCCCGACCCCAGGCAGTAATACGGTGGTCTTCCGCGATTTGAACTTCAACGGTTCCGGCGATGAAGAGGCCGCTTTCTGGGCTGTCGTCAACGCCAATCCGGAGCTGCGCCGCAACATCGGCGGCGTGGTCAAGCGCAACGAAGCGTTCTCGCGTTTCGTCAACACCTTCGATCTGCGCGTGAGCCAAGAATTCCCCGGTTTCTTCGACAAGAACAAGTTCATCGTCACGCTCGACGTGCTGAACGTCGGCAATTTGCTCAACAAAAAGTGGGGCCGCACGGATGAAATCGGCTTCCCGCTCAACCGCAGCTTCGTGAACAACGGCGGTATCGATGCATCGGGCCGTTACGTCTACGTCATCGGCACCACTGAAGATTTCTTGACTCGTCAGGAACGTGCTGAATCGCAGTGGGCCGCACAGCTGACGCTTAAATACACTTTCTGATCAGCATCAACCGCATCCTGGAACGAGACAACGGCTGGGGAAACCCGGCCGTTGTCGTTTCAGCGTCTGCAGCGCCCAGCTGTCAATCGCCCATGCCCTGCGATAGAGTCGTGGGGACACACCTAATGACGAATACATAGACCGCAATGAACGATTCCACCGTTTCCATCCTCCCAACCGTCGACGCCCACATCTACCCGCGCGGCGGACTGGATATCCTGTCCCGCGACGAGGTCGCACGTCTGCGCGATGCCTCCTCCGGCGGTATGCATGATTTGCTGCGCCGCTGCGCGCTGGCGGTGTTGACCAGCGGCAGCGCATCCGACGATCCGCGCGCGGCGGGCGAGCTGTATCCGGATTTCGATATCCAGGTGTTGCAGCAGGATCGCGGCGTGCGCATCGATCTGGTCAAGGCGCCGGCGATGGCGTTTGTCGACGGCGAGATCATCCGCGGCGTCGCCGAACTGCTGTTCGCGGTGGTTCGCGATCTGGCCTACACCGCGATCGAGCTGCGGGAAGGCGGCAACCGCGATCTGTCAAAATCCGAAGGCATCACCGATGCGGTGTTCGGGCTGCTGCGCAACGCGCGCATCCTGTATCCGGTCGATCCGAATCTTGTCGTCTGCTGGGGCGGGCACTCGATCAACCGCGACGAGTATCTCTACACCAAACAGGTTGGCTATGAGCTGGGCCTGCGTGGACTGGACATCTGCACCGGCTGCGGTCCGGGTGCGATGAAAGGGCCGATGAAAGGCGCGACCATCGCGCACGCGAAGCAGCGTCACCGCCGGATGCGCTACATCGGTATCACCGAACCGGGCATCATCGCCGCCGAGTCTCCGAATCCGATCGTGAATCATCTGATTATCATGCCGGACATCGAGAAACGGCTCGAAGCCTTCGTGCGCATGGGCCACGGCATCATCGTGTTTCCGGGTGGCGTCGGCACCGCCGAAGAAATCCTGTATCTGCTCGGTATTCTGCTTCGCGAGGAGAACGCATCGCTGCCGTTCCCGCTGATTCTGACCGGGCCTGCCGAATCCGCCGCTTATTTCGAGCAGATCGACAAATTCCTGCGCCTGACATTGGGTGAAGCGGCGACTTCGCGCTATGACATCATCGTCAACGATCCCGGCAAAGTCGCCAAACGCATGGCCGCAGGTATCCGCAAGGTCCGCGAGTACCGGATTGCCGAGAAGGATTCTTTCTTCTTCAACTGGTCGCTGGAGATTCCGCTGGCATTCCAGCAGCCGTTCGTTCCGACGCATGAAGCGATGGCCGCGCTGGATCTGCATCATGGGCGGAAGCCGCATGAACTCGCGGCCGATCTGCGCCGTGCGTTTTCCGGCATCGTCGCCGGCAACGTGAAGGAAGACGGCTTGCGCCGTATCGAGCAATTCGGGCCTTTCAAGATCCACGGCGACACCGACATGATGCAGTCGCTGGATGCGCTGCTGCGCGCGTTTGTCGAACAGCGCCGCATGAAAATTTCCGGGTCGTATCGTCCCTGCTATGAAGTCACCGCGTGATGCGGATGTTTTTTGCCGGTGGAATTCAATCGTCCGCCGGCAGCTTTACCGTCACCGTGAACCGCCCGTCCGCAGCGCTCGCCACGACGCTGCCCCGGCCTTGGGTGTAGGCCTCGATCTGCGCCAGCGATGCCGGCAAGCCGACGTTATGGCCGGTCGAAGCGCCGGCAGGCTCGATGGGCATCGGGTTCGAGATCACGATGACCACGCCGCTGTCGTCGCTGTCGATGCGGATATCGATTTCGCCGCCGCCGGGGATCCGTTCGATCCCATGTTTGATCGCGTTTTCGACCAGCGGCTGCAGCGACAGCACCGGCACCCGCGTATCCGGCATCGGCTCGGGCCGCGTCCAGCGCACGCGCAGGCGCTCGCGAAAACGCAGCGACTCGATTTCGAGGTAACGCTCGATCAGCGCGATCTCCTCGGTCAGCGGCACCTCACGCGCGCCGCCGAGCGCAGCGCGGAACAGGTCTGCAAGATCCAGCAGCAGATGTTCGGCTTCGTCCGGCCGATGGTGCACCAGCGCCGCACCGGTGTTGAGCGTGTTGAACAGAAAATGCGGACGCACCCGTGCCTGCAGCGCAGCCAGTTCGGCCTGTTTCGCGCGCACTGCGAGCTGCCTCACGCGCCAGTGATTCTGGAATGCAGCGAGCGCCAACCAGCCGACGACCAGTACGATGCCGGTGACGCGCAGGAAGACATCCCAGCGTTCGGCGTCTGCAATCCGCCAGAGTTCTCCCAGCACCAGATTGCTGATCGCAAGCACCGACCAGCTGCTGAGCAGCAGCAGCGCCAGCGCGAGATAAGCGACAAGCTGCGGCTTGACGTCGCGGAGGCGTTCGCGCAGCAGGTACAGACCGCCCAGCGTGAGCAGCGCCACCCATTGCACCACCAGCGACAGCAGCCCGAAGCGGATCCAGCGTCCCAACGGCGCGTCCCCCGCCAGCGTCAGCACAGCGGCCAGACCTTCGGCCGCAAGCACAACCCAGATCACCACCCGCCCTTGCCAAAGGCTGTCGAGCGGGGCTCCGGCTTTGACGGCAGCAATGGGTGAAGGTGGGACGATGGGTTGGGTCGACATCGCGCCATCATGCCCCGATGACGCCCGGACGGGCAGGGGGACCGCTCATGCCGCCGTGCCGGCCGCCTATCGGGCACCGGTTGGTGCGTCCGGATATGGGCCCTATGCTCCCGCCATCGACTCATGGAGGCGAAATGCAAGTTTCCCGCCGAAGCAGTTCCACATTCTGCAGTTCGCCAATCCTTAGTACGTCCGCCAAGCGCGCGCGCGGCTTCACGTTGGTCGAGCTGGCCATCACTATCGTCGTGCTGTCGGTGCTGATGGCCATGGCCGCGCCGCTTTTTACCGGCATGACCAACGGCAATCGCCTGACGTCGAATGCCAACGAGGTGGTGACGGCCATGCAGATCGCAAGGTCGGAAGCGGTGCGACGCAATGCACGCACATCGTTCTGCCAGAGCACCAATGGCACCTCCTGCAGCAATGTATCGCCTTGGCAGGGTTGGCTGGTGTTTGCGGACGCCAACGGCGACGACATCGTCGATGCCGATGAAATCGTCCGCACCGGCGTCATCGAAGCGCCGATGCAAGTCATCGCCAGCAGCAACATCACCAACACCCGGGTCGTGTTCCGCGCGGACGGTCTGGCGTATGCCGGCAACAACATGCTGGAAGCCAATATGCGTATCTGTTTGCCGGTGACCGACCCCGCACTCAACGTCCGCGACGTCAATATCGCCATCGGCGGCCGCATCACGGTCAGGGCCCCGATCAATGCCGCAGGCGCTTGCTCTGCGCCGGGGAATCTCTAATGCCGGTCCATCTCAATTCCACTGTCCTGTCTTCCCGTAGACGGGCGCCCAGATCCGCCGCCTCCGTTCGCGGCGTTGGTCTGATCGAAGTGCTGGTTGCCGTGCTGGTGTTGGCCATCGGCCTGCTTGGCGTCGCCGCCATGCAGGCGACCGCGCTGCGCAACAGTCAAAGCTCGCTGGAACGCAGTCAGGGCGTGATGCACGTTTACGCCATTCTGGATGCGATGCGCGCCAATCCGAACGCCGCGCGCGCGGGCGACTACAACATGGGCATGACCTGCGCGGTTCCCGGCGCAGGCAACCTGGTCGCGAACGACAAGCGCTCGTGGATCGGCATGCTTCAGCAGAACCTCGGTCCAACCGCCTGCGGCCAAGTCGCCTGCGCTGGCCCGCTGTGCACGATCTCCGTGCGCTGGGACGATTCCCGCGGCTCGGCGGGCTCCACGACGCAGACCTTCAGCACGACGACACGCATATGACCCCGACGATCAACTCCCCGCGGCGACATGCCGCCTACGGTCGCGCTGCGGCTCGTTCCTCGGTCCGCGGTCTGACGCTGGTGGAACTGATGATCGCGATGATGCTCGGCCTGCTGGTGGTCGGCAGCGCTAGCGCGATTTTCATCTCCAACCGCGCGACCTACCGGGCAACCGAAGGTCTCGGCCGCGTGCAGGAGAACGGACGCATGGCGTTCGAAATGATGGCACGCGATCTGCGCGAAGCGGGCGGCAACCCCTGCGGCAACGCCGACCGCAAAGAACCGCTGAAGCTGGTCAATCTGCTCAACAGCCCCACGGCGCAGTGGTGGACCAACTGGAACAATGGTATTCGCGGCTATGAGGTTGCGATCGCGGGCGGCGGTCCGGCCAACCGGGTCACGTCGGCCGACGCGATCGATCTGATGTCGGGCGACAGCGCCAGCGCCGCCACGATCGCCTCGCACACACCCACTTCGACGCAGTTCGTGCTCAATACCGCCAGCAATGGATTCGCCACCTCCGACCTTGCGATCGCCTGCGATTGGCGCGACGCGTCGCTGTTCCAGGTGACCGATGTGGTCGGCAACACTGTCAAACACAGCAATAGCGGTACCACTCCGGGAAATTGCAGCAAAGGTCTGGGTTACGCCAATCCTCCGGTGTGTACCGCCACCGGCAAAGCCAAACAGTACGGACCGAATGCCAGCGACACCCAGGCGAGCGCCATGCTTATCCGGATGCAGCCGGTCCGCTGGTACGTGGGTACGGTCGCGGGCGGAGGGCGTTCGCTCTTCCGCAGCACGATCGTCAACAACGGTGGTGTGCTTGCGGTGCGCAATCAGGAAATCGCCGAAGGCGTGACCAATATGCAGCTGCAGTATCTGATCGAAGGCGGTGCTGACTACGTCGATGCCACACTGGTGGCGGCGGATCGTTGGAGCGACGTCAACGCTGTGCGCGTCACGCTCGATGTGCTCAGCGCCGACGGCGCAGGCGTAGGTGGCGCGCAGCTGCAGCGTCGCATCGCCCATACCGTCACTCTTCGGAATCGCATGGAATGAATACGCATCCACACCATCGCATCGCCTCGAACCGTCGCCAAAGCGGCGCCACTCTGGTGGTGGTGCTTATCCTGCTGCTGGTGATGACGCTATTGGGGCTCGCCAGCCTGCGCAGCACCATTCTCGAAGAGCGGATGACCTCGAACCTGCTCGACCGCAGTCTGGGTTTCCAAGTCGCGGAAGCAGGGCTGCGCGAGGCCGAAGCGTCGTTGACGCCGAACCCGACGACGTTCCCCGCGGCCGGCTGCAATGCGGCCGGTCTGTGCGCGCGTCCGGATCCCACGGTGGCCGAACGGTGGCTGGATGCAGGTTTCAACGATTGGCGCACGGCGTCGGTGTTCGATCCCAGCACCGATGCTCCGCAATACATCGTCGAAGAGATGGGCGAAGGCCCCAACTGGCGCGATTGCGACAAGCTTTCGCCCATTCATCCTTTGTGCCTGACGCCACGTTACCGCGTCACCGTGCGCAGCCAGCAGGACGGGCGCGCGTCCGTCCTGCTGCAAACCGTTTTTGCCGGCAAATAAGCCCGAGGCACCTGTGAAGAAGACTTCCCGTAATGTCGCTACCGTTCGCCCCACGCGCATGTCGCGTCTGGCGCCCGTGCTGGCCTGCATCATCACCGTGCTCGGTCTGCCCGTGCACGCTGCGGTCTCGCTGCCGGATACGCCGATGCAGACCAACAACGGCGTGCCGCCGAATATCTGGTTCATCCTCGATGACTCAGGTTCGATGGCTTTCACCTATATGCCCGACGATGTGCCCGATACCGCGCCGACGCGTATCGAGACGCAGGCATTCACCCGCAACACGATCTATTACAACCCCAGCTCCACGTATCGGGGCTGGCAGAATGCTGACGGTACCTTCAAGCCCGACACGCCGTATACGGCCGTCTACAACAATCCGATCACCGTTGGTGGCGGCACGACCAGCTTGGACGGTTCGGTGCAGACTTTCTATGTCCCGCTCGCGGCCATTACCGATTTCGCCGACTCCCGCCAGTACACCCGCTATCAGTTTTTGACCAACGGCACTGCGACGCGATGCGACTGGCAGCCCTTTCCTGCGGGCTACACACTTTGCGTGAACAACGTCACTGCCTTCACTTGGCCCGGCGCTGTCGTGCGCAACCTGGCCGATGAAAAACAGAATTTCGCCAACTGGTATTCGTATCACCTCACCCGCACCAAGGTCGCCAAGGCCGGCGCCAGCTATGCGTTCAACGATCCCACTGTATTCAATAACGACAGCGAGTACCGGGTCGGTTTCACGACCATCTGGGCAGGCGGCAATGGGTTGCCGAATCTGACGCTGCGGATTCCGGTAGGCAACAACAACGGCTTGTTCAAGGGCAATAACCCCGGTGAAAACCGCCGTGCCTGGTTCGACCGTCTGTTCGCAGCTGGCGCCAATAACAGCACGCCGCTGATTCCGGCATTGACCCGTGCCGGCCAGTATTACGAGGAGACCGGCGCAAACGGCCCGTGGGGCCCACAGGCAACTGCTTCGCAGTTCGAGTGTCGTCAGAATTTCACGATCCTGACTACCGACGGCTTTTGGAACAACGGTTCTACTGCCGTCGGCAACACCGACAATGCCAATGGTACGGCGATCACTCGACCCGACGGCCCTCCGTACACTTACGTCGCTGCGCGGCCTTTCAGTGACAACTGGAGCAATACGCTGGCCGACGTTGCGATGCACTACTGGAAGCGCGACCTGCGTACGGATCTGATCAATACGGTGCCTGCATCGGCCTCGAATCCAGCGTTCTGGCAGCATATGGTCACTTTCAGCATCTCGATCGGCTTGGGCGGCACGCTCAATCCGAAGACCGATTTGCCCGACCTGACCAGTGGCGTCAAGACATGGCCGCAGCCCATCAGCAACGGCATCACGACGGTCGATGATCTGTTTCATGCGTCAGTGAACGGCCATGGTGCGTTCGTATCCGCAGGAAATCCCGATGAATTCGCCGACGGTCTTGGCAACGCCCTGCGCGCGATTGCAGCGCGCCGTGGCTCTGGTTCCAACGCTACGGTCACCGGCACGTCGACCTCCGCTGGCACCAAGGTATTCCAGGCGAAGTTCTTCTCGTCGAAGTGGTACGGCGAAGTGCAGGCCTATCCGGTCTCCGGTACAGGCGTCGACACCGCCAATCCGCTGTGGACCGCCACCGTTCCTGTGCTCGCTTCACGCAACATCTATACCTACAACGGTTCGGCCGGAACGACCTTCCCGACCGCCGCGCAGAACGTCGCGCTGACGCCCGTAATTGCGAACTACATCAGCGGCGATCGCTCCCAGGAGCCGCAGTTCAACGCGGCAGGGCTGCTGCGCGACCGCAACACGCTGCTCGGCGATATCGTCAACAGTTCGCCGACCTATGTGAAAACCTCCGCAAGCGTCGATACGGTGTATGTCGGTGCCAACGACGGCATGCTGCATGCCTTCAACGCGACCGATGGCGTGGAGCGCTTCGCTTACGTCCCCAGCGGCATCGATCTGGTCAAGCTCAAGGAATACAGCGATCCGACCTACGGCCATCGTTTCTTCGTCGACGGCCCCATCGTCACCTCGACCAAGCGTGAGCTGGCCAATCGCACCGTGCTGGTCGGCAGTCTCGGCCGCGGCGGTCGCGGCCTGTATGCGCTGGATATCACGGATCCGACGATCTTCGGCCCGACCAAAGTGCTGTGGGACAAGAACAGCAGCTTCGATAGCGACATGGGACAGGTGTTGAGCAAACCGATCATCACCAAGCTCAATGACGGCAGCACCGGCGTGATCGTGTCCAACGGCCTGAACAGCACCAGCGAGCGCGGCGTGCTCTTCGTGCTGGATCTGGTCACCGGCGCCAAGATCGCCGAAATCGATACCGGCGTCGGCTCGCCGGTCCTCAGCAACGGCTTGGCCGCGCCACGCGGCTGGGACGACGACGGCAATGGCACCATCGACCTTGTTTACGCCGGCGATTTCCGCGGCAACGTCTGGAAGTTCGATCTGTCCGACAGCAACCCTTCGCAGTGGAAAGTCGCCGACAACCGGCCGCTGTACGCGCCCACCGTGGCGGGTACCCAGCCGGTCACCGGCAGTGTCACCATCGCCATCGATCCCGCAACCGACAAGCGCTGGGTGTTCTTCGGCACCGGGCGTCTGTTGAGCACCAGCGACATTACCGATACCACTCGCCAGACCTGGTATGGCCTGATCGATGAGGTCGCCGCAGCCTCTTCAGTGACGCGCGCCGTGATGACCGCGCGCAACATCGCGCTCTATGACGGCGTCACCAAGAACCGAGCCTTCGAGCCGAACGCCCCGCTGCCGGCGGGCAGCAAGGGCTGGTATATCGATCTGGATCTGCCGCCCGGCGATACGCTGGAAGGTGAGCGCATGGTCGGCGATCAGCAGGTGGTCAAGAACGCGCTGATCGCGGGCAGCATCATTCCCAGTACCAGCAATCCGTGCCTGCCCGGCCGGGGCTATATCAATGCCATCGACGCTTTCACCGGCACCAGTCTGTTGACGGGATTGTTCGACGCCAACCGTGACGGCCAATTCGGCAACGACACCATGGGCGCCGGCAATACTGCGGTGGGCTCGATCGATCTCGGCGTCGGCATGGTCACCGACCCGGCCTTGCTCGACAAACTGCTGGTAGCCGGTGGTTCGCTGGCAACGCTTGCATCCACCCCGCTGGATCCGGCCCTGTACGGTGGCCGCATCTCCTGGCGCGAAATCATCCGGAGATGACTATGGTCCTCAGCAATAGGTTTTCCAGCCATTTGGGTCATCGTGACCGGTCACGCAGTCCAGCGCATCGCCGTATGGGCATGGGCTTCACTCTCGTCGAGTTGGTGATTGTCGTACTGATCATCTCGGTGCTGGCTGCGATCGCCTATCCGGCGTATCAGAATTCGGTGGTCAAAACCCGCCGGGTTGCGGCGAAGTCATGCCTGCTGGAGTCGGAGATGTTCCTGCAGCGCTTCTACACCACTAATTTGCGCTACGACCAGAGCCTCACGGCTGTTCCGGTCGCGTTGCCTGCGTGCACGGCCGGTACCGATGTGACCAATCACTACACGGTGGCGCTCACGGCGGTCGCGGCTCGAACCTACACCCTGACGGCCACGCCGATAGGCCTGCAGGCTGCGAAGGATACCGATTGCGGCACGCTCAGCATCAATCAGCTGGGCACCAAGACCAAGGCGGGCACGCAAACGCTGGACTATTGCTGGTAAGCGTCGCGGATCAGTGAAATATGCAATCGACCAAGCCCGTTCACTGAGCTAATGCCAGTCAGTTAAGCCATTGACGCAGGGGTAGCAGTCCAAGAGGCTCATGGTTTTCCATGAGCC
>JANOXT010000412.1:0-4674 GCA_031418555.1 Lysobacterales bacterium
ATCGGCATCCACGCCCACGCGCGCATCAATGCCGCTGGCGGAGATCGGGCCTGCGCAGGTTGCGCCTGCCCAAGCTGCCGCCGTAGAACGCGCGCCGGCGATGGTTGCGATCAGACATCTCGACAGGTATCCCCAGCTCAGACAGCGCCGGCTTGAAATTTTTCACCAGTATAAAAACGAATCCTCGGTGTCTCGCGGCACCGCAATGATCGCGCCGCTGCTGTTTTTCGGCGATGCGCAGCGCGGCTATTTCAATTGCGGCAAGGGCAAGGGCATCCTGCTTGTTTACGGTTACACCGGTCCTGAGGATCAGTTTTTGCCGCTGGCCGAGCAGCTGTACCGGTACTGCGACGCGAACGGCCTGCAGTTCAATCTGTTCGTCGAAAACCGTTTGCCCGCGCTGTGTGGCAAGGCGTTTTCAGCCACGCCTTTCGGGGTGATGCAGCGGGTCGTCGACCTGCCGGCGTTCACGCTGGAAGGCCAGAAGATGCGCCGCCTGCGCTATCTCGTGTCCAAGTTCGCCAACGCCGGGATTGGTCGCACTCAAGAGTACATCTGCGGCAGCGACCCGAAGACCGCCGAAGCGGTGGCGGCGATTATCGATCAGTGGTGTGCATCGCGCACGATGGTCAATCCGCTGATTCACGTCGTCAAGAACGAGATCCTTGCCGGCACGTTGGATCGGGAGCACCGGCTGTTTCTGACTTACGTCGACGACATATTGCAGAACGCGATCCTGGTGTCGCCGCTTGCGGCCGGCACCGGCTATCTGATGGATCTGGAGTTCTACGGACCCGAGATGCCGCTGGGCGGTCTGGAATTCGCCATCGTCAATATCATCCAGACGCTGCGGAACGAAGGTTGCACCATCTTCAGCCTCGGCGGCACCTATGGCTGCAAACTCGGTGATTCGCCCGACGCGGATCCCGCGATCGAAAGCATTCTTGAGGATCTGCGCCAGCAGAACATCTTCAACGATGCGGGCAACCTGCAATTCAAGAATAAATTCCGTCCCGAAAGCAAGGATATCTTTCTGTGCCGCGCGGTCGACGCAGGCAGGGCGGACAACGTCCTCGACATCATCCTGATGATCGCCGATCCGTCGACCGCGGATATCGACGAGCCGCCCACGAACGACGTACCCGCCGCACCTGCCTCGGTCGCGATGGCGCCCCCGGCGCCCGCAACCACCGGCCAACTGGGGGACATCACATCCAGCCCCCGCTGGAAGGCACTGGAAGCAGCCGGCTTCAACCCGCAGAACCTCGCCCCCGGACAGGTTGTTTTCGATCTGAAAACAGATTCCTGGGCGCAGCTGCAATTGCCCGCCATCGACAAACAGATGGCCAGCCTGTTCGCGCAGATCCAGCGGCCGATCGACGTCAACGCCAGCCTGCGCCGCGTCTTTCCGTTCACCCATTTCACGTTGACCGAATCTGGCCGCGCTGCCGAAGATCTCTTCTGTCAGGCATGGGAAAAGAAGGGGCGGGTGCCGCAGAACATCCTGTTCCCAAGCACGATCTTCCATCAGATCGACAAGGGCTTTTCGCCGTTGGAAATCCCGGTCGCGGCGGTGTTCGACCTGCAGTCCGACCAGCCCTTCAAGGGCGACATCGATCTGCCCGCGCTACAGGCCGAGATTGAAGCTCATGCTGCGCAGATCGGCTATGTCTGCATCGAGTTGACCGATAACGCCGGCGGTGGCGGCGCCGTGTCTCTTTCGCATCTGAAGCAGGTCAAAGCGCTGCTACAGGAGCACCGCATTCCGCTGGTGCTCGACGCCACGCGCGTGCTGGAAAACGCGCTGGTGATTCTCGACCACGATCCTGCATGTCGGGACGCCTCGCTGTGGCAGGTTTCGGAAGCATTGTTGTCGCAGGCCGACGCGGTGGTCACCAGCCTGGCCAAGGATTTCTGCGTCAACAAAGGCGGTCTGATCGCCACTAATGATCAGGCGCTGCACGACCGGCTGCAGGCCCTGCAGCAGCGTGGCGGCAAGGCGTTGGATGTCACCGAGAAGAAGTGCATCGCGGCATCAATGCAGAACCGCAGCTTCATCGAGACTCAGGTCCGTCGTCGTGTCGAAGCCGTGCGTGCATTGGGGCTGCGCCTCGCGCAACAGCAGCTCCCGGTGGTACGTCCGGCGCTTGCCCACTGCATACTCATCGACGTCAAGCAAATTGCCGAGTTCCGCGATCTGGTCGCACCGGTGGCGTCGTTCGCGGCATGGCTGTATCTGGCGACGGGCATCCGTGCCGGTGCTCACAGCGTCGGCATGCAGCAGAACACATCGCTCAATCAGTTGGTGAGATTGGCCATTCCCGTAGGCCTCAAGGCCGACGAAGTGCAGACCCTCGGCGACCTCCTGGCGGGTGCCTTTGCGAATAAAGTCAATATTCCCGATCTGGCTGCGGCCGAAGGCCCAGGCGATCTCAACGTCAAGCTGAAGCTTAATCGGCTGCTGTCAGCGGCAGCCGTCGCGCATTCGCCCGCAGACCAAGCGCACGCGATTGCGCCGCAGCACGCCCACACCGCCACAGTACCGGCGATGAGCATCGTCCGTACCGCTGAGGCCGCGCTGCCGCGCCGTGATGCACCGCTGGAGACGGGCATGGAGATTGCGATCGTCGGTATGGCGGCTCGGCTGCCGAAGGCCAGAAATGCCGAAGAATTATGGGAAAATCTGACCCAGGGCCGCGACTGTATTACCGACATGTCGCAGTCGCGTTACGATCGCAGACGCAACCGCGACGCCTTGGGCCGATATCGCGGCGGCTTTATCGACAATCTCGACCGCTTCGATTCGCTGTTCTTCAATATTTCGCCGCGCGAAGCGGAAACAATCGATCCGCAAGAACGCTTGTTTCTGGAAGTTTCGTGGGAGGCGCTGGAAGACGCCGGCTACTATCCGGAAGCTTTCCAGAGCGAAGAATTAGGTGCGCGCCAGATTGGTGTCTACGTGGGCGCAGTGTGGTCCATGTACCAGATGGTCGGCGCAGAGGAGCGCTTGACCGGCAATCAAGTGATTGCCAATTCGTTCCTCTGGAGTATCGCGAACCGCGTTTCGTACTTCATGAACTTCAATGGTCCCAGCATTGCGGTGGATACCGCGTGTTCGGCCAGCCTGACTGCGATCCATCTCGCCTGCGATGCGATCCAGCGCGGCGAATGCGCCGCCGCCCTCGTCGGTGGCGTCAACCTCGATGTGCATCAGTGCAAGCAGGAAATCACCGTTGCCGGTGGGCTGCTGTCGGAAGAAGGTCTGTGCCGCGCGTTTGGCCGCGGCGCCAGCGGCTACGTGCCGGGCGAGGGCGTTGGGGCGTTCCTGCTCAAACCGCTGTCCCATGCGCAGCGCGACCGCGACAACATCTATGCGGTCATCAAAGGCTCGGCGATCAGTCACGGCGGCCGCAACAGCGGTTATGCGGTGCCCAACTCGAAAGCGCAGTGCGATGTCATCACCGCCGCGCTGAAGAAAGCCAACGTGGATGCGCGCAGCATCGGCTATATCGAAGCGCACGGCACCGGCACAGAACTGGGCGATCCCATCGAGATCGCCGGGCTGAACCAGGCGTTCGAGAAGGACAACGTCGCGCTGCAGAGCTGTGCGATCGGTTCGATCAAGACCAATGTCGGCCATCTGGAAGCCGCCGCAGGTATCGCAGGCGTCTGCAAGACGCTGCTGCAGATGCGTCACCGCACGCTGGTGCCGTCGCTGCATTCTGCGCAGCTCAACGAATTCATCGATTTCGCGCATTCGCCTTTCGTGGTCCAACAGACGCTTGCGCCCTGGCATCCAAAGCAGGTGGACGGCGTGCTTCAGCCGCTGCGCGCAGGAATCAGCTCATTCGGCGCGGGCGGATCCAACGCTCACGTGATTCTGGAAGCGGTCGAAACGGCCGCCGGTACTGCCTCAGTAGAGCGCGGTCTGCGCATCTTCCCGCTGTCCGCGCGCAACGAAGAGCAGCTGCGTCATGTAGTGTCGCTGCTCAAATCTTTCGTGGAGAAACATCGCGACGACGCCTCGCCGCCCAGTCTCGACGAAATCGCATTCACGCTCCAGCTCGGCAGGAAATCCTTCGATCATCGTGTCGCCATCCTGGCGGACAGCCATGAGCGGTTGATCGAGAGGCTGCAGTGCTTCCTCACCGGCACGCGTGACGAAAGCATCCTCATCGGTCACGTGAAGAATGCGGAAGGCATCACCAAGATGCTCAGCCGCAGGGAAAAAGACGCATTCGTCGATCTGCTCGCGAAATCGCGCGATCCACAGAAACTTGCGCAGCTGTGGATCGATGGCCTCGTCTCCGAATGGCAGGGCATGCAGACCGGCGGGCATGGCAGACGCATTTCGCTGCCCACGTATCCGTTCGCCGATAAACGTCATTGGCTTGAACCCGCCGACGGCAATGCGGTTGGACAGGGGCTGATGGCGCGCGCCGCCGCCAGCACCCTGCATCCACTGATCGACAGCAACGAGTCGACATTCGAGCGCCAAGTGTTCCGGAAGGTGTTTACCGACCAGGAATTCTTCATCTACGACCATCTGGTCTCGGACATCCCGACGCTTCCGGGCGTCGCGTATCTCGACCTTGCGCGCAAGGCTGGCGAGATCGCCGCGGGGCGCAAGGTCCGCAAGATCAGGAACATCATCTGGGTCAGCCCGCTGACGGT
>JANOXT010000413.1:0-6332 GCA_031418555.1 Lysobacterales bacterium
AATTGGTCGATCCGGGCGATCAGCGCATCTTCGCTCGGCGGTTTGACGATGTAGTCCTTGGCGCCCTGGCGCAGACCCCAGGCGCGATCGGTATCCATGCCCTTGGTGCTGACAATCAACACCGGGATGGCCTTCGTCGACGGTTCGCGCGACAGCGCGCGGGTCGCCTGGAAGCCGTTCATGCCCGGCAGCACCACATCCATCAGCACCACGTCCGGCAGCTCGCGTTTGCACACTTCGATGCCGTCCTCGGCGCTGGTGGACGCAATGACCTCATGGCCATGACGCTCCAGCAGGCGCGTGAGCACGGCGGTGTCGGTCGGCGAATCTTCGATCAGCAGTATGCGGGCCATGGATGCCTGTCCCCCCGGTCAGGCGTTGACGTGCTTGCGGATGGCTTCGATCAGCTCTTCGCGTGTGAACGGTTTGGTCAGGTACTGCTCCGAACCGACGATACGGCCGCGCGCCTTGTCGAACAGGCCGTCCTTGGAGGACAGCATGATCACCGGCGTGTGCTTGAACACTTGATTGTTCTTGATCAACGCACAGGTTTGGTAGCCGTCCAATCGCGGCATCATGATATCGACGAAAATGATCTGCGGATGTTGGTCCGCGATCTTGGCCAAAGCCTCGAAGCCGTCGGTCGCAGTCACCACCTCAGCGCCTTCGCGTTTGAGAAGGGTTTCGGCGGTGCGACGGATCGTCTTCGAATCGTCGATCACCATCACCCGCAAACCCTGAAGGTTGCCGGCTGGATTTTCGTCTTGCGTCATCACCTCTCCCCATGCCTCCGGCGTTCGATGACCATGCTGCTGGTTTGTCATCATTTTCAGACACCTATATCCCAGTCTGTCGCTGGACTGTCAAGTTTACGTTAGCAATTTCCCGGCCAAGAACGAGAAGTCGGGCTTCGATGGCATTGCCTTGTTACCATCCAGCCTGATGAATGTTGCAGGCGAAAGCGGTATGTCGAAACCAGCGCGCGACGTGCTTGTGGTCATGGACCCGATCGAGTCGATCAAAATTGCGAAAGACTCCTCATTTGCGATGTTGCTCGAAGCCCAGCAGCGTCACTATCGGCTTTTTTACGTCACTCCCGGCGCATTGACGATGCGTGACGGCGCAGCAAGCGCGGAAGTGTCGCCGCTGACGGTGCGCGACGATCCGAAGGATTGGTTTGAAACCGGACCTGCGTCACAGCGTGCGCTGGGTGCGGCGGATCTCATCCTGATGCGCAAGGATCCACCGGTCGATGCAGACTTTCTGCACGACACGCTGATCCTCAGCGTCGCCCAACGCGCAGGCGCACTGGTCGTGAACGACCCGCAGGGGCTGCGCGACCACAACGAAAAACTGGCGGCACTGGAATTTCCGCAGTGCTGTCCGCCGACGCTGGTGTCGCGTCAGTCGCCCGCGCTCAAGGCCTTCGCGGCCGAGCACGGCGAAGTAGTGCTGAAGCCGCTCGACGGCATGGGCGGGCGCTCGATCTTCCGCTCCCGGGCAGGCGACCCCAATCTGAATGTGATCCTGGAGACGCTGACCGGCGGCGGCACGCATCTGGTGATGATCCAGCGCTACCTGCCGGAGATCGTGCACGGCGACAAGCGCATCCTGCTGATCGACGGCGTGCCGGTGGACTATTGCCTGGCGCGGATCCCGCAAGGGGATGAATTCAGAGGGAATCTCGCTGCGGGCGGGCGCGGGGAAGGCCGGCCGCTGACCGAACGCGACCGCTGGATCGCGGCCCAGGTCGGCCCGGAGATGAAGCGCCGCGGCATGCGCTTCGTGGGACTGGATGTGATCGGCGACCACCTGACTGAGGTCAACGTCACCAGCCCCACCTGCATCCGCGAACTGGACAAGCACTTCGGGCTGAACATCGCCGGGCTGCTGTTCGATGCCCTGGAGGCGACGGCTTAACCGATGTCTGCCGTCGCTGCATCCCTGCCCGCTCCGCCTGTCATCGGCGAAGACCAGCGCCTCGTTGCGACGATCGTGCTGTCGCTGCTGTTCCACGGGCTGCTGATTCTGGGCGTCGGCTTCGCGCTGGAGCGGGCAGCACCGGTGGTGCCGATGCTGGACGTGATCCTGACCCAGACACAGAGCCCGCTGACCCAGAAGCAGGCCGACTTCCTCGCCCAGGCCAACAATCAGGGCGGCGGTGACGACGACAAGGCCAGCCGGCCGCGCGATCCGCAGCCCGGCACCGTGCCTCAGGCCGAAACCGGCGTGGCGCCTCAGGCGGTGCGGGCGCAGTCTCCTGCGCCGCAGCCGCCGCCGGAAGCCCGGATGATCGCCAGCCCGGACAGCGATATCCGTCTGGCCGCGCCCAGCAAACTCCAGCAGACGACGGTGACCCCGCAGCGCAACGGCGAGCAGAAAATCGAACACGACATGGCGATGGCCCGGCTGGCGGCCGAGATCCATCTGCGCTCCGCCCGCTACGCCAAGCGCCCCAGCCGCAAATTCATTTCGGCCAGTACGCAGGAATACGCCTGGGCGAATTACCTGCGGGCCTGGGTGGACCGCGCAGAGCGCGTGGGCAACCTCAACTACCCCGATGAAGCGCGGCGCCGGCAGCTGTCGGGCACCGTGGTGATCAACATCGGGATCCGCCGCAACGGCACGATCGAACGCGCCGATATTGTGCAGTCCAGCGGCATTCCCCTGCTCGACGACGCCGCACTGCGGATCGCGAAGTTGGCCGAACCTTATCCGCCGCTTCCGAAGACGCCGGAAGATCCGGACATTCTCAACGTGGTGCGCACGTGGCAATTTCTGCCGGGCGGCGGGTTGATTGATCAGTAGGAGGGCCTTCAGGCCCGAGCGTTCCCTTTCGGATTGTGAATTGATCGACGCTGCCGGTAGAGCGGGCTTCAGCCCGCTGCTCTTGCCCATTTGTTGAATACCTGCGGGCTGAAGCCCGCTCTACCGAAAAAAATTACAGCCGCGTCCAGCCGAACCCATCTACGCTGCGGTAATACACCGCCGATGCTTTGCCGTAGAGCGATTTCAGCGGCACCAGTCCAAAGAAACGACCATCCGCGCTGTTGCCGCGATGGTCGCCCAGCACCAGCGCCATGCCTTCCGGAATCGTCGCGGGTGCGATATCGGGGCCGCCGCCGTCTTGCAGATTCAGATGTACATCGCGCACACCGAAATGTTCGATGTCATTCGCATCGATATCGTGCAGCGGCTTGCCGTCGATCCACAGCCGGCCGTCGACCAGCGCGACGGTGTCGCCGCCCACCGCAACCACGCGTTTGATCAACCGGGTGCCGTCGGCAGGCGATTTGAATACCACCACATCGCCGGGCTGCGGTTCGCCGCGGTCGATCAGCTCGATATCGGTGAACGGAATGCGCAGACCGTAGGCCAGCATGTTTACAGCGACCCGGTCGCCGGGCATCAGCGTGGGTTCCATCGAGCCGCTGGGCACCTGGTAGTGATTCGCAAGCGACGTACGTGCGGCGGTCAGCAGCAGGATCATGATGGCGAACGTGGCCCATTCCCCGCGCCACAGCGGAATTTTCCTGTCTGCACTCATCGTTGCCGGGGTATGCGTCATATCGTTCTCCTCGCTGTTAACCGATTGAACATCGACCACCGCGCATGCGCTGGAGTTCCTATGACCAATGGCCTATGTCGTCAGGGTTTGATCCGCACCGCGCCGTGATGTTGGTCGACCAGCGACCACGGCAGGATCGACCATTCCGGGTTGTCGCACATGCGGCCCACACGCGGAAAAATCGCGCCCAGATACACGCCTTGGGCGGTGATGTACCACGTCGGAAAATCCCAGAATTCCGACATGTCGTAGCTGCATTCGTCTTCGCTGCGGCCCGCGACATCTTCGGGATAAAGTTTGCGCATCTGTTCGGCAACCCAAGGTGCGAAAACCTTGGTGCGATAGTCGAACCACATCTGGTTGTTGCCATCGCCATAGAGCGGCGGCGTACCTTGATCGAGCCACAGCACATCTTCCAATACCAGTTCGCGGCCGGTGCGCGGATCGAGATTGATCGGGCCGTCGCCGAAATCCGGATGCGCGCCGCCGCAGTAGTAGTCGGTGAACATGCTGACGCTCAACGCATCTTTGCCGATATAGCGCAGCGTCGTAGTCGATTCATGGTCCGACATCGCGGATGCGGTGCAGTCGAGATAGCTCTGCACTTCCTGCCACTGTTTGCGCGCCAACGTCAGATTGATCGCCGGCAGCTGTGCGGCCGGATAGCCGGAGACCACACGGAACAGTTCGATATCGCTGCGCGACTCGCGCCACCACTGCAGACGATAGTTGCCAATCGTTTCGAGTTTGCCGGCCTTCAGCTGCATCCCGTGCAGCTGCAGAAAACGATACGGATCATTCGCGCGCAGTTCGGCGAGTGCGGGGTCATCGGTTTTCGGCAGCGTGGCCGCCGAGGTTTTGCGCAAGCGGATCGGCAATCGCTTGCCGTTGCCGATCCATTCGCCCGTCAGCGTTTCTCCCTTCGCCGAAGCGAGCTGCCAGCTCGGACGTCCCCTGCCCGCATCAGGCCCCCTTGTCCATTCCTCAAGCGCGATACTGCCGTCGGCCGCATGTGTGCCGGAAAGTTCGATGCCGTGGCGGTGCTTGCGATAAAAATATTCGCCGGACGGCTCGGTGGCAGCGGAATCGAGTTTCAGTACGACCGGCGACGTTCCGAGCGTGCCTTCCCAGACCTGCGTCTGCGCAACGGTGACGAAGCTCATCAGCAATAGTGCGCACATCGTGATGACCTGCCGCAGTGAGAAATATGTGGCTGTCTTCATAGGGTGGAATCTCCTGGATATCACGCACGCGAAGCGCGCAGCGCCTGCTGTTGGACCAGCGTCAACGCCACCTGATTGCGCAAGTAGGCGGGCTCAAGCTTTTCGGGCGCCACCGACTCCCCTCGCAGCAGTGCGGCATGCGCGAGGCGCACCACGTCGGCGGCATGCGGCAGCGCTTCGGGATCGACCGCGCGCCAATCCGACGGCAGCCGGGCCTGCAGTACGCCACCGAGCGCGGCGAACCCAGTGCCGGCGCCGAACCACGCGCCGCGATCCTCGGGCAACGACACCGCAGCGGGCGCGAGCACCTGTTCATCGCTGATCGGCATCGGCCGCAGCGCGCCGTGTTCGGAAGCCAGCGCATAGCGCGCGCTGTAGACCTCGCTCATGCGCGCATCGATCGCGGCCAGCACGGAATCGCCATCGCCCGCACCCAGTGCGACCGCGCGCATCGCCAAGGCCGCAAGTGTGGACACCGGCACCGCCGGGCGATCTAGCGCCAGCGCGATGCCCTGCGCAATCGCCACGCCCAGACGCACGCCGGTGAATGCACCGGGACCGCGGCCGACCGCGATCGCGTCGAGCTGCGATCGGGCGATACCGGCTTCGGCCAGCAGCGCCTCCGCCCAAGGCAATGCAAGTTCCGCATGCCGGCGCGGCGCGATTTCGTGGCGCGAACGCACGTCGCCATCGACCCAGAGGGCGACGGAGCAGGCTTCGGTGGAGAGTTCGAAAGCGAGGAGGTTCATGCGGTTAGTTTAGCGGCAGCCCGCCTCTCACCCGGCTTCGTCACCCTCTCCCCGGATTCGGGGCGAGGGAACAGCAAGCAAGGGTGAAGGCGCTCCAAAAAACGCCCGCACATCTTCCAATGACCGGGTGCGCGCAAACGGCGGCAGCGAATCGAGAAAGGTGCGGCCATAGGATTTTCCGATCAACCGCGGGTCGCACAGTACCAGCACGCCGCGGTCGGTTTCGGTGCGGATCAGGCGGCCGACGCCCTGTTTCAGCGCGATCACCGCCTGCGGCAGTTGCTCATCGCGAAACGGATTGCCGCCCTCGCGGCGGATCGCGTCCAGCCGCGCTTCGAACACCGGGTCATCGGGCGCGGCGAACGGCAGTTTATCGATGACGACCACGCTGAGCGCATCGCCGGCCACGTCCACACCCTCGCGGAAGCTGGCGGCGCCGAGCAGCACGCCGTTGCCGGAATCGCGGAAGCGCTGCAGCAGCACCGAGCGCGGCGCTTCGCCCTGCACGAACAGCGGCCACGGTCCGCCGCGCAACAATTCTGCCGCTTCGCGCAGCGCACGATGCGAGGCAAACAGCACAAAAGCGCGGCCGCCCGAGGCTTCCAGCACCGGGCGAACGGCGTCGATCACTGCGCTGGTGTAGTCGCGAGACTGCGGCTCGGGCATCCGCTGGGGCAGATAGCACAGCGCCTGATGCGGCCAATCGAACGGGCTGGGCGCGAGCAGCGTGCGCGGCTTGTCGAGGCCCAAACGCACCGATAAATGATCGAAGCCGCCGGCCACCGCCAGCGT
>JANOXT010000414.1:0-14813 GCA_031418555.1 Lysobacterales bacterium
CGCGCGGCAGCACCGCCGTGGGGCCATGATCGGTCAAGCGTTCCCATGCCGTACCGTCGGGCGCGCGCTCCGCGCGGACGCGCGCGACGAACAGCGTCTGCCGGTAATCATGATGATCGACCGCGATGCCCAGCGCACCGCGCACCGCGCTGGCAGCGCCGTCGGCGGCCACCACCAGGCGTGCGCCGATCAAGCGTTCGCCATCGCCATCGGCGACGCGGGCTTGACGCAGGCCATCGGGGCTGTCTTCGGAAAATCCGAGAAACCGCGCGGGGCGGTCACGTTTCAATCGGGGAAGCGTGGCGAGTTTCGATTCCAGCGCATCGCCGAAATCGCGCGCCACCACCACTTGGCCGAATGCGGCACGTCCATAATCGCCCGCCTTCAGCAGCACGCGACCAAAGTCGCCGGTGCGGCTGATATGAATGCGGTTGATGGGCCCGGAGGGCGTGCGCAGGCGCGGCAGCACATCGAGTGCGAGCAGCGCGTTCACGGTGGCCTCGGCAAGACTGAGATTACGTTGATCGAATACCGCGGGCAGCGCGCCGGGCGGCGCGGCTTCCAGCAGACAGACCGCCAAACCGAGGCGGTCGAGCGCGATCGCCAGACTGGCGCCGACCAGACCGCCGCCCACGATCAGAACATCGTGAAAGGCCGATACAGGCGTTTCGATGCGCGAGGGGGCGGAGTCGGGCTTGGACATTGCGTTATGCTAACCGCCCACGTCTTTTTTCGCCTGCGAACGCCGATGACCGCCCAAGCTGCTCCTTCTCCCTCCGGCCCCGAATCGAATGCCCGCACACTGCTGGCGCCTGGCCCGATGACCCTGGTCGCGATGATCGTATTGGCCGCGCTCAGCCGCCTGCTGCCGCACCCGCCCAACTTCTCGCCGGTCGAAGCGATGGCCCTCTTCGGCGGCGCCTACTTCGCCAACCGCACCTGGGCGATGGTGGTGCCGCTCATCGCTATGGCGATCTCCGATATGGGTCTTGGCCTGATCAACGGCGGCAGCTACATGACCTATGTCGCCAGCCTCAGCTTCTGGTCGGTCTATCTGTGTATCGCCCTGTCGGCGGTGATGGGATTTGGTTTGCGCGGAAAAGTCGGTGGCGCCCGCGTCCTGGGGTATTCATTGGCAGGTTCGGTCCTGTTCTTTGCGATCACCAATGGCGTCACCTGGATCGGCTCGACGCTGTATCCGCAGACCGGAGCCGGTCTGGCTGCGGCCTATGCGGCCGGCATCCCGTTCTTCCAAGGCACGCTGCTCGGCACGCTGTTCTATTCGGCGCTGTTGTTCGGCGGTTTCTCGCTGCTGCGCCGGCAGTCGCCAGCGCTGCAGGCGCAGACGGTTTGACCCTTTGCGTGTTGCTGTAGGAGCGGCTTCAGCCGCGATCTTTTCGCCGCTATCTTCAGTCGCCATCTTCTCTGCATTCAAGAGCTCGCGGCTGAAGCCGCTCCGACGGAAGCAGTGGCATCAGGAATCAATATGGGCAACCGCCTCTCGAAGATCTATACGAAAACCGGCGACGACGGTACGACCGGCCTTGGCGACGGCAGCCGGGTGGCCAAGGATTCGGCGCGGGTCACCGCGTACGGCACCGTCGATGAAGCCAACTCCGCTATCGGCGTGCTGCTGGCCTGCGATGTGCCGGACGATATCCGTACGCTGCTGACGATGGTCCAGCACCAGATGTTCGATCTCGGCGGCGAGCTGTGCATTCCTGGGCATGCGGCCATCGACGATGCCGATATCGATCGCCTTGAACAACAGCTCGATCATTACAACGATCCGCTGCCGGCGTTGAAGGATTTCATTCTGCCGGCCGGCGGTGAAGCCGCGGCGCGCTGCCATCTGGCGCGCACCATCGTCCGCCGCGCCGAGCGCGAAACGGTGACGCTGTCGCACCACGACCCGGTGAGGCCGCAGGCGATCCGCTATCTGAACCGGCTGTCCGATCTGCTGTTCGTACTGTCGCGGGTGCTGGCGCGGAACAGCGGGCATGGCGAGGTCCTCTGGAACCACGAGCGTCGCCAACGTCAGCAATGAGCCTCCCGGTCTTCACCCATAGCGCCTGTCTTGCCCACGACACCGGACCGACCCACGCCGAGTCCCCGGCCCGGCTGACCGCGGTGACCACCGGCCTGCGCGAAACCTACCCCGATCTGGAATGGCGCGAGGCGCCGCGCGCGAGCCGCGGCCAGCTGCTGCGCGTGCACAGCGAATCGCTGCTGCATGCGGTGCTGGAAACCAAGCCCAGCGAACGCATCTGGCTCGATCCCGACACCATTCTGTCCCCTGCATCGGCCGAAGCCGGGCTGCGCGCCGCAGGCGCGGTAGTCGCGGCGGTGGAGCTGGTGCTGAACGGCGAAGCCAAGCGCGCGTTCTGCGCGGTGCGTCCGCCCGGCCATCACGCAACATGCAGCGAAGCGATGGGTTTCTGCCTGTTCAACTCGATCGCAGTCGGAGCTGCGCATGCGTTGGATAAATTCGGGCTGTCGCGAATTGTGATTGCCGATTTCGACGTGCACCACGGCAACGGCACCCAGGCGATTTTCGACCGCGAACCGCGGGTGGTGTTCGCGAGTTCCCACCAGATGCCGCTTTATCCCGACAGCGGCCACGCCAGCGACCGTGGCATCAACAATATCTTCAACGCGCCGCTTCCGCCCGGGGCGGGCGGCGCGCTGTTTCGCGAGGCATGGCAGACGCGATTGCTGCCGCAGATCGACGCCTTCCGCCCGCAGCTGGTGATGATCTCGGCCGGCTTCGATGCGCATCGGCGCGATCCGCTCGCCCAGCTGGAGCTTGAAGCCGAGGATTTCAACTGGATCACCCGCGAACTAGTCGCCATCGCCAACCGCCACGCCGATGGCCGCGTGGTCTCCAGCCTCGAAGGCGGTTACGACATGCAGGCGCTGCGCGACTCCTGTATTGCGCATGTCAGTGCGCTGTGTGCCTGAAACCTTTGTGTGAAGGCCTTCGGGCCCAATTTCTTCCATCAACCTGCCCCCTAACGCGCTAGGCAACTGCGGTGGAGCCGGGCCTACACTGCACTGCTGACGGCCGAGCAGAAGATCGAGAGTGACGATTTCGGAATGCATGATAGGGTCTTGCCTCTGCGTCATCGACCAGCTCAATTGCGAACGACAGCCCGCCCTGCTCCGCGAACCCGACGGTAGCAAGACTAGAGTGGTGCATATCTTGGCGCGGACGATGACCGGCGAGGTGCTGCGCGAGCTGGCTGTCGAATTGCCGCATGCGGGAGACGACATCTGCGCCAACATCCTGCTTGGGCATGTCGAGCGCCAATTGCAGTCCGCCGGACTGTGTGAGTTCCAGCCTCTCTCAAAACAGCAACTACTGGAACGCGGCGGCATGATTATGGTGGACGCTCTGGACGGCTTGGACGAGAGGCTGATGCACAATCTGCCCTGATGCCCTGACCCATCGCTCGACGTGCTAACCGGGGAAATACCTGCAAAGCTGATTCTGGGATGGATGTTTCAAGGCTCAGCGGCTGTGCGATCAATGCGCCCCGCTGGCGGCCATGGCATACGTCGACCTCAATCCGATCCGCGCCGGTATCGCCGAGGGTCTGGAGGATTTCGCGCACATTAGCGCCGTAGCGCGCACAGCGAGGTTTCGAGCCGAACCGCACACACTGATGGCCCGCTCCGTCCGCTCCTGAGCACTGCGCGAATGCTGATATCGCTGCAACGCCGACTACCTGCAGTTGCTCGATTGGACAGGCCGATAGCGCCATCACGCGTGGCCTCGATCTTCCCCAACAGTGCGTCATGCTTGCGACTGGTGTCGGCTCTGCTAGCCGAATTCGACGAGGAGTGGATGACCGGAAAAATCTACCTGACACTCAAACCCTAAAATCCGTCATCCGTACAGAACCGCATTGCAGAGTTTTACAGAAAAGATGTTGCACAACCTGAATCTCCGCACCTTCAGCCTTCGCGCGCGCTTCAGTGGCCGGATAGGTTTCATCCAGCCAGGTCTGAACCGCTTCGGGACGTTGTTCGTAAGCCTTCTTGATCGGCTTTTGCAGCGTGAATCGCCAACGATTCAAGTAGGTTCCCACCCCGCGCACCGATAGCGTGATGCCGCATTCCCGCTCGATCAACTGCTTCACCGCTGCCCCGTTCCACAGCGCAAAATCCATCTTCAATTGCTCGGGCCGTTTGTCGCAGATGATCCGCTGGATGTCCCATTCCCGCGCCTCGCTCAGCAACCGGCCGGTGCCCGCTGCTTTAACGCGTTGGCCCGGCTTAATCGCGGTCATGCCGCCTGATTGGTAACGGTCAATTGCGCTGCGAACCGTCGGACAGGAAAGCCCAGTCAATTCAACAATCTGCATCACGCTATAGTCTTGGCGATGCAACCGAATCACCTGCTTGCGTCGCTCGTGCAACCGATCCAGCGACTGATGTCTTGCGTCTTCTATATCCATTCTAATCTGATAATTTCAGAACAAGAAAGTTCAAATATAATCGTGCCGTATCAATAAGAAGCCGCCGAGAGTTGCAAAACCCGGCGGCATGGCTGCGAATGCGCGCTGATGCCGTGGTTATACGGCGGCCATGGGTTCAGCGACATTGATTGTCAGTTCGATAGATCGGAGGAACGCCTTCAACGGATCAAGGTGTTCGGGCTCTTTCCATTCCCCTGCGAGATCCTCGATGACGTGGTGCTCATTGATAATACGTCCGTTGCAGCACAGGCGAACAACTGGATGGAGGAAATTGGAGCGCTCTGCTCTCACGATATTATCTCGGGCGATTCGCGGAACATTGAAGGGATTTTCAAACTTACTAGAGCCGAACTCTAGGGTCACAATCAAGTATGGTCGGCCAGTAGGCGCGAACTGCTCGTGTACGTAATCGATAGGGAGCTCCTCCCGATGCTCGAAACGATCATCGCCTTCACCGCGAGAGGCGAAGACGTCTCCTAGAAATCCGGGCTGCTGCCACAACCCCGATGAACTATTTATGCGGCTTGCGATCCGCTCCAACAGAACGTCGGCGCTGTTAGTGAAAATGCCAGCAGGATATGGTAGATCCACATACTTTTCGCAAAGCAGATGGCACAGCGTTCTTACGTTGTAACGAAAGCCATGAATGAACCCGGACATATACTTCTTGTAGTCACGGTACTGCATGATTGTTCCGGCGAAGAAAAGGTCTGGCACGTTCGTCGACTCCCAGTTCGCTTTTTGCGCTGGAAGCCTCCCCATCGCGCATAGCTGTGGCCGACACTCTTCCGAAAATATCTCTGCGTCGAACCGAAATCCGGTGCAGGCTATGATGCTGTCGTATTGGATTTCCTCGATTTCACCTTCGGCGTGCTGATAAGAAAAGCTCACCGTAAACTTGTCACCCTTGCGTTCTATTTTGGTGATTGTGGCGTCCAATACCGCGTTTTGCGATTTGAGTTGGTACGTGTCGAGGAAGGTATTGTTGACAGCCCGAAGGTGCCCGACGAAATGCGTCGACCATGCAAATTTCAGCGGATTTGGGCTGCATATGTGGATGGTGGCGGCAACTTCTGTCAGATGATCGGCAGTTTCAAAACCGGAGTTGCCTTTCCCCAAAATCAATACATGTTTGTTGATGTAGGCATCTTGTTCGATGCTCATCGAACTGTACGGCACCGCGTGCTCGATGCCAGGAATGTTGGGCAGCCATGATTTGGGTACGCCTGTTGCGACCATGACAGCCTTTGCATTGAATACATCGCCAGATTCGGTCTCCACCACGAAATCATTGGGCCGACGAACCAATGCGACCTTACTGCGGTAGCGGATCTTGAGTTGGTGCTTCTCCGCATAGGCGGTCATGTATTTGAGCAGATCTTCTGCCGCAGGAAAATACTTCTTTGAGAATTGTTTGAACAACACGGGGTCGGGATCATCTGCAAGCAACGAGTTCCAGTCCCAGCGCAGATTGATCTCAGCATCGTCGTAGCCGGTATACACCTTATTGATCGAGATCAGCTTGCGGTGCCGGGGGTGTGTCTCGAAGGAGGTGCCAGGGTTGTCTCCTGCCTCGAGAATAATGTAACGAAAGCCCATTTTCCCCAAGTAATGGCCTGCCTGCAAACCGGCTGGACCCGCTCCGATGATAATGATGTCCAACTGATCTTCGTTTTTCATATGTAATTCCCGGTTGAGTTGTGTCAATTCCGTTTCCTCGACCCGCATGCTTTCATCGCCAAAAAATCGTGCTCACGTCTTGAAATAAACATGGGTGCACTCAAGCGCGCGGGATCATAGGACCGCATGCTGGATGGCGACGACCTCGTAGGGACCGCGCCCGCAGCGCGGATAATGCTACCGATTCGTCCGCACTCAACAGAAAAGTGGGGCCGGTAAAGCCATCCTTACGACTGATCCGTACGCATGATTCCTTCAATATCATTTCAAAGTCTTCCGCGCCGCCAGATTCGTGTTCAGCAGCGATAGCATCCGTGATCTCATCGGCGGTCCTCGCTGCGCCGAGAAACGGCTTCCTTGTCGGTGTGGCCTGCACCCATCTGCCATTCATTGCGTCTGTCCTATGACCGTGATCATCGATCGACAGCTTATGTTCATTTGTTTGGACGGGAATACCAAGAGCGCTGCTGTACCGCAATACCATCAGCTTCTCCTTTGCGTGGCGCCTGCCCGTGTGCTCCCTCCAGCGAAGCGCGATGCTCCAAGTCGGAATCTATCGTCTAACTCCGCAGCCCAACCATAGAATGACAAATTTTGCAGGCTGTCAAGGAACAGCATGACAATTGCCGATCACCTGTCATCAGGCTTTCGATAAACAGCCTGGTAGCGCAACCAAGGGAGGCTGCCACTACGAAGCAGGCGCGTAAGCGATTGATGATTCGGTGCCATACGCCATCACCCTTCGCTCCGCCCAAGGTCAGCGCCGCTCTTCAGCCTCGCACTCGCGGCTTGCGTCCCATCCCATATTCCATCCAACATTGTCTGCGGCTTGGCTCGAGTCGTTTTGCCGCTCTGTGGATGCGTGCTGGGATCTTGCTGTGTGAACTTGCTTCGCGGTTCTGGGGCTGTAGAAGCTCGGAGCTGAAGTCCCTCCTAGAGGCGGCCTGAACCTGGGCCGCAGCTCGCGCGTTGCCGCACCGTGACGGATGCGTCAAGCTAGTGAGATATCTCCAGACTCGGCCCCAACGTGCGAATGAAACTCCATCTGCTGCCGCTGCCCTTCTGCATTGCGCTCTCGCTGTCCGCGCATGCGGCCGATGAGGCTCCCGAGGACTGGGGACAATGCCCGATCGAAGACGCGGTGCCTGCGTTCATTGACACCATTCCGGCATCGGAGAATATCCGGACACAGCCCGGCGGAGCGGCGGATACCGGCGCGACTGAAGTCAACGGCGACAGCATGACCGGCACGGAAGGTCAGATCGTGGACCTGAATGGCAACGTCAATCTGCGCCGTGGTGACCAGGTGCTGCTGGCGGACAAGCTCAGCTACGATCAGGACAAAGAGACCTATAGCGCCGAAGGCAGCGTGCGTTATCAGGATCGCGGGATGCGCCTGATCGCCGCTCGCGCCAAAGGCGACCAGGCCAAGGACACCCATGAGCTGGAAGATATCCAATATCAGCTGATCCGCCGTCGCGGCAACGGCGGCGCCAAGCGCATCACCATGCAGGGCGATGATGGCTCGCTGTACGGTTCCACCTACTCCACCTGCCCGCCGGACGCACGGCGCTGGGAGCTGCGCGCGCAGCGGATCGACGTGAACACTACCGAGGGCATGGGCACTGCGCACAATGCGACGCTGCGGATCGGCCGCGTTCCGGTGCTCTATCTGCCATGGTTCCGCTTTCCGATCGATGACCGCCGCCGCACTGGCCTGCTTTATCCCGCGATTTCCTCATCGGGACGCAACGGCTTCGACTGGCGCCAACCGATCTACCTGAACCTTGCGCCGAACTACGACGCCACCATCACCCCGCGCCTGATGAGCAAACGCGGTTTGCAGTTGGGCGGTGAATTCCGCTACCTCACCCAGACCGGGCGCGGCGTACTGGATGGTGCGTTCCTGCCGTCCGACAATCTCACTGACCGGGAGCGCGATGCCGAAATCGCCGCCGGCGTTCCGGAAGAAAACCGGCGCAGATCGAACCGCGGTTTTTTGCGGTTTCTGGGCAGCGAAAATCTGGGGCCGAACTGGCAGGCGCGCGGCAATGTCGCCTGGATCAGCGACAGCCGTTACCTCGACGATGCCAACAACAATCTCAACGGCGGCGCGGCCTCATTCGTGACCAGCGATATCGGCCTGTACGGCCGTGGCCGCAACTGGGAGGCATCGATCATGGCCGACCACTGGCAGTTGGCCGACTACACCCTGCGCGATGCCAATCTGCCTTTCGACCGGCTCCCGCGCGGGCAGACGCACTGGGAACAGGCCTTCGCAGGCGGCCTCACCGCCGGCATCGATGCCGAAGTGGTGCGCTTCGCCCATCCCGAGCTGTCGGGCGGCAGCCGCTTGGACCTGAAACCCTATGTCAGTCTGCCGCTGGAAGGCGACAGCTGGTTTCTGAAGCCCTCTTTGGCCTGGCGCTATACCGGCTACACACTCGAAAAAGACGCTGCGCTGCCCGGGCGCGACAACCGCCCCAGCCGCAGCCTGCCGGTGGCGACTCTGGACGCCGGCCTGTACTTTGATCGCCACACGCGCTGGGGCGACTCGGATTACCTCAATACCCTCGAGCCCCGGATCTTCTACTTCAACGCGCCGTATCGCGATCAGTCCGGTATTCCGCTGTTCGACACGCGGCCGCTGACGTTCGGATGGGGCCAGCTGTTCCGCGACAACCGCTATTCCGGCGGCGATCGCCAGGCCGACGGCAATCAGCTGACGCTGGCCGTATCGAGCCGCCTGATCCGCGAGTCCGACGGCCGCGAAAAACTGTCCGCCAGCATCGGTCAGATCCGCTATTTCAAGGACTCCCGCGTCACCGTGCCCGGAGAGAGCCCGATCGAGCAGGGCAAGTCGGCCTGGATCGTGGACGCAAACTATGCGCCCAGCGACCGATGGACCATCGGCGGCTCCTATCAGTGGGATCCCAAATCCGGCCGCCGCGACCTCGCCAGTCTGCGCACCCGCTATCTGATCGGCGACGAAGGCATCGTCAACCTCAGCTACCGCTATCGTCGCGACCTGCTGGAACAGGCCGATCTGTCGTTCCTGTATCCGATCAACCCGAATTGGAGCGTGGTCGGGCGCTATTACTATTCGCTGCAGGACAATCAACTGCTGGAAGGTATCGCCGGCGTGCAGTGGGAAAGCTGCTGTCTGGCCGTCCGCGTCGTCGGTCGACGCTACCTGCGCGGCCGCAGCGGCGATCTCAACAGCGCCATTCAGCTGGAGATCGAACTCAAGGGGTTAGGCTCCGCAGGGCCTGACACGGAAGGCCGTTTGCGCCGTGCTATCCTCGGCTATTACCGCGAGGATCTCTACCTCGTTCCGCCACCCCAAGCGCGCGGTGGCGGCGATCTCCCCTCTTCAGATTTGGCCCCATGATCCGTCACATGATCCGAGCGTCACGCTGCGTTGTCGCTGCCTTTTTCCTGGCCGGCAGTCTTTCCGCCCTTGCCCAATCCGCACAGCCGCTGGACCGCATCGCCGCGGTGGTGGACGAAAACATCATTCTGCAGAGCGAACTGGACCGCGCTGTCGCCAATATCCGCGGCCAGTACGCGGGCCGGGAAGCGCAGCTGCCACCCGGCGATGTGCTGCAGCGCCAGGTGCTTGAGCGCCTGATTCTGATTCGCCTGCAGAGCGCGCGCGCAGCCAGCACCGGTATGCGGATCAGCGACGAGGAGGTCGACAATGCCGTGGCCAACATCGCCAGCCAGAACAAGATCACGGTCGATCAGCTGCGTCAGCAACTGGTCAAAGACGGCCTGAGCTACAGCGACTTCCGCAGTTCGCTGCGCGATGAAATCGTGGTGCAGCAGCTGCGCCAGCGCTTTGCGCAGGGCCGGATCAACGTCAGCGACGCCGAAGTCGATGCTGCGCTCGCGGCGCAGGCAGGCGGGAACACCCAGTACCGCCTCGCCCACTTGCTGGTCGCCCTGCCCGAAGGCGCTACCGCCGAGCAGATCGCCACTGGCCAGAGCAAGATCGAAGGCATCAAGGGTCTGCTCGACCGGGGCGAGATGGAGTTCAGCGCCGCAGCGGTGCGTTACTCCGATAGCCCCAATGCGCTGGAAGGCGGAGACCTGGGCTGGCGCGCGCTCGACCAGATCCCGACCAGCTTCTCCGGCACCATCCGCGACATGAAGGTCGGCCAGATCATCGGCCCGATTCGTGGGCCCAGCGGTTTCCAGCTGATCCGCCTGGAGGAGACCCGCAACGCGCAGGCTGGCGAAGCGAAGATGGTCACCCAATATCAGGCACGCCACATCCTGATCCGCGCTGAAGAAGGCAAAGACGACGCGGCTGCCAAAGCCAAGCTGGACACTTTGCGCGCGCGGGTGACCGGCGGCGCCGATTTCGCAGATCTCGCCGGCAAGAATTCCGAAGATACGGTCAGCAAAGCCCGCGGCGGAGACCTCGGTTGGTTCGCCCAGGACGACTATGGCGTCGACTTCGGCGCGCAGGTTTCGGCGATGAGCGATGGCCAAGTGTCTGCGCCGTTCAAGACCCAGGCCGGTTGGCACATCCTGCAGCGCATCGGCACGCGTCAGGTCAATGCGACCGACGAGAACCGCCGGACCCAGATCCGCGAAAGCATCGGCCAGCGCAAGCTGGAAGACGAGTGGAACCGCTTCCTGCGCGAAATGCGCGGCGAAGCGTTTATCGATATCCGCGTCGGCACGCCTGCCGCCGCTGCTGGCGCCGGTTAAGCCTTCGATGTCGCGGCGCCCCCGTCTCGCGCTGGTTCCGGGCGAGCCGGCCGGCATCGGTCCAGAACTGGTTGTCCGCGCGGCCCAGCGCGACTGGGACGCGCAGCTGGTGTGTTACGGCGGTCGCGATACGCTGCTGCGCGCAGCTGAGGCCATGGGCCTGCCGCTGCGCCTGATCTCGCCAAACGATCCCACCGCGGCCGGTCCAGGCCGCCTCGCCCACGTCGAAATTCCGACGATTCTGCCGACTCGTTTTGGCTATCCCGAGCCACGCAACGCACGCACCACCATCGGTGCGCTGGAAACCGCCGCCAACGCCTGCCTGCAGGGTCTGTGCGACGGTCTGGTCACTGGGCCGGTCAACAAGGCCGCAATCAACGACGGCGGCATCCCCTACACCGGCACCACCGAACTGCTGGCCGCACACGCGCGCTGCGATGTGGTGATGATGCTGGCCAATGCGATCGTCCGCGTCGCGCTGGCCACCACGCATCTGCCGCTGCGCGCGGTCGCCGATGCGATCACCGTCGAGGGGCTCGAACGCACGCTGCGCATCGTCCGAACTGCGCTGCAGAACGACTTCGACATCGCGGCGCCCCGCATCGCGGTCCTCGGCCTTAATCCGCATGCCGGCGAAGACGGCCATCTCGGCCACGAAGAGCGCGACCTGATCATTCCGCTGCTCGAACGCCTGCGTGGCGAGCACTGGAACCTGATCGGACCGCTGCCGGCCGACACCGCCTTTCTGCCTGCCAAGCTCGCCGATTACGACGCGGTGCTGGCGATGTATCACGACCAGGGCCTGCCGGTGCTGAAATACAGCGACTTCGCGCATGCCGTCAACATCACCCTTGGCCTGCCCTACCCGCGCGTCGCAGTGGATCACGGCACCGCGCTCGAACTCGCGGGGCGCGGCGTCGCCGACCCATCGAGCCTGTTCGCCGCGATCGAAACCTGCACCCGGCTCGCACGTACCCGCATCGCGCGCGCGGAACCCGCATGAGCCGCGACTTCGCGCACAACGACGCCACGTTCGGCAAACCGGCAAAAAAATCGCTGGGTCAGCACTTCCTGCACGAGCGCGGCATCGTCGAAAAACTGGTGCTGGCGATCGACCCGCGCCCGGGCGACCGCATCGTGGAGATCGGTCCAGGGCAAGGCGCGCTGACCTTCCCGCTGCTGGACCGTCACGGCGCGTTGACCGCAATCGAATTCGATCGCGATCTGCTCGAACCGCTCACCGCTGCGGCGAAAGCGCACGGCGCACTGACGCTGATCCATGCCGATGTCATGAATATCGACTTCAGCGCACTGGCGGACGATTCGCCGGCCGACGACAGACGCATCCGGCTGGTCGGCAACCTGCCTTACAACCTGTCCTCGCCGATCCTGTTCCACGCGCTCGATCACGCCGCGGCCGTACGCGATATGCATTTCATGCTGCAAAAGGAAGTGGTCGACCGTATGGCTGCAGGACCGGGCAGCAAGGTCTATGGCCGGCTCAGCGTGATGCTGCAGGCCTACTGCACGGTCACCGCACTGTTCAACGTGTCGCCGGGTGCATTTCGACCGCCACCAAAGGTCGATTCCGCCGTAGTACGGCTGGTGCCGCGAACGCCGGAACAGATCGGCATCGATGACCCGCGCCGCTTCGCCGACGTGGTGCGCGCGGCCTTCGGCCAGCGCCGCAAGACCCTGCGCAATGCCGTCTCCAGTGTTTGCACCGTGGAGCAGATCATCGCCGCGGGCATCGACCCGCAGCATCGCGCCGAACAGCTGGAAGTCGCCGATTTCGTGCGCCTCTCCAATCTCTCCGCCGTGCCGGCAGGTGCTGGCAGCACTGATTGATCGCGCGCGAAACTGCGTTCACGCGATGGCTTCATCGGTCCAGCCATCCTTGACCCCGTTGGCAGGCTCTTTTTCAACAGCCTGCTAAACTGCCGGTATGGACGACAACATCACCGACTACGCTATCGACCACACCATCGTGATCGATATCGCCACGCGCTATCTCGACGAGCAGTCCAAGCCCGACGAAGAGCTGTATTGTTTCGCCTACACCATCGGCATCCGCAACGCCGGCAGCGTGCCTGCACAGCTGATCAGCCGGCGCTGGCTGATCGTCGACGCGGTCGGTTTTCCGCGCGAAGTCGCCGGCGATGGCGTGGTGGGCGAACAGCCGCGGCTGCGTCCGGGCGAGCGCTTCGAGTACACGTCCAGCACCTTTTTCAAGACGCCTTACGGCACGATGGAGGGTGCGTACGTGATGCGCGCCGACGACGGTGCCGAATTCGAAGCGCCGATTCCGCAGTTCGTGCTGTGCATTCCGCGGATGCTGCATTGATCATGCCCCGCGTGCGTACCCGCACCGCGCGCACGGACCATCGCTGAGGTGGCGGTCTGGGCGATCGGCGATCTGCAGGGGTGCTACGGCGTCACCCAGCGTCTGCTGGAGAAGATCCGCTTCGATCCGGCGCAGGACCGCCTGTGGTTCTGCGGCGATCTGGTCAACCGCGGCGGCGAATCGCTGGAAACCCTGCGCCTGGTGCATTCGCTGCGCGAACACAGCGTCGTCGTGCTGGGCAATCACGATCTTTCGCTGCTGGCGATTTCCGAACGCAGCGTCGACGACCAGCGCAGGGTCAATCAGGATCTGCAGCGCATTCTGTTCGCCGAAGATCGCGACACGCTGATCGACTGGCTGCGGCTGCGGCCTCTGCAGCACAGCGACCGCACGCTGGGCTGGATGATGATCCACGCCGGACTGTCGCCGAAGTGGACCACGACACACGCCGAGAAACATGCGCGCGAAGTCGAACACCGGCTGCACGGCGACGGCCGCCGCAAACTGCTGCGCAACATGTACGGCGATTTTCCGCCATGGTCGCCGGCACTGCGCGGCGTCGAGCGCGAACGGGCGATCATCAACATCTTCACCCGGCTGCGCTATTGCTCCACGCGCGGCCGCATCGCCTTCAATGAAAAAGGCGCACCGGGTACGCAGGTGCCGGGGCTTTACCCGTGGTACGAAGTGCCGGGTCGCGCCGAGCGCGATCTGAAGATCGTCTGCGGCCACTGGTCCACGCTCGGTCTGTTCATCGGCCACGGCGTGCATGCGATCGACACCGGCGCGGTCTGGGGCGGCAAACTCACCGCACTCCAGCTCGATACCGACGAGTTGCGTCTTGTCCAGGTGCCGGGCCGCGAGGTCGCCGTTCCGGGTCCGCAGGACTGATGCGCCGCGCCGCGTCTCCGCGCGGTGGGCCGTGGCGACTGTTGTTGGGTACGCTACTGTGTGCGCTGATATGGCCGATGAGTGGCTGCAGCGACTCGACCGCGCAGCCGGCACCTCGACAGCGCATTGCCGAAAGCAATGCGGCGCATCCGATCACGCCGCGTGCAACCGCGCTGGTCGCCGCCGCGCGCAGACAGATCGGCATCACCGTCAGCTACGATCCTGCGTACACGCGTATCCCCTACCCCAACGGCGACGTGCCCGCATCGCGCGGCGTCTGTACCGATGTCGTGATCCGCGCGTTGCGCACCCAGAATATCGACCTGCAGCAACGCGTGCACGAAGACATGCGCGCGCATTTCGCGACATATCCGCAGAAATGGCGCCTGCGCGGGCCGGACCGCAATATCGATCACCGCCGCGTGCCGAATCTGCAGACCTGGTTCTCGCGACAGGGCTGGTCCGTCGCCGTCACGGAGCGCGCCGAAGACTATCGCGCAGGCGACATCGTCACCTGGATGCTGCCGGGAAATCTGCCGCATATCGGCATCGTCAGCGATCGCAGCACGACGCTGCGCCGCGCACCGCTGATCATCCACAATATCGGCCGCGGTACGCAGGAAAACGACATCCTGTTCGATCACAAGATCACCGGACATTACCGGCCGAAACCGCTCCGGTAGAGCGGACTTCAGTCC
>JANOXT010000415.1:0-1584 GCA_031418555.1 Lysobacterales bacterium
GGCCGAAGCGCAGCGATAGCGCGCGATGCGGGTTTTGGTGTCTTCATCCAGCGCGTTCTGCGGCACCAGATGTTGGTACAACAATTTCGGATTGACGTTGGACACCACCATCGACGCCGAAATCTCGCTGCCGTCGGCCAAGGCCACGCCGACCGCGCGTCCGCCCTTCACCCGCACCTGCGCGACTTCGGCATCGGTGTCGATGCGCACGCCGCGCGCGATGCATTCCTTCGCCATCGCCTGGGTGATCGCGCCCATCCCGCCGATCGCATGGCCCCACACGCCGGTCTTGCCGTTCACTTCGCCGAACACGTGATGCAGCAGCACATACGCCGAGCCAGGCGTGTACGGGCTGGCGAAATTGCCGACTACCGAATCCCAGCCCAGCGCGGCTTTCAGCGGTTCGCCCTCGAACCAGCCGTCGAGCAGATCGCCCGCGGATTTCGCGAACAGATCCAGCAGATCGCGGCGCGCAGCCATATCCAACGTCTTCAGCTGTTTCGCGGCCGACAACGAGGCCATCCAATCGGCCAGTACAAAGCGGTCCGACACATTCGGCGGCGCGCGCTGCATCAGTTCGCGCAGCACCACCACCACGCGGTCCAGCATCGCGTAATACTTCGGCAACTGCTCCACATCGCGCTTCGACCAGCGCGCGATGTCGGCCGCGCCGTGCTCGCCGCCGAGCCGGAACGATTGCCCGTCGGCCAGCGGCAGAAAATTCGAGTACGGCCGCTCCACCACCCGCAGCCCGTGTTCTTGCAAACGCAGATCGCGGATCACTTTCGGATTCAGCAGGCTCACGGTGTAACTCGCCACCGAATTGCGGAATCCCGGATGGAATTCCTCGGTGACCGCCGCGCCGCCGACGATGCTGCGGCGCTCCAGCACCCGTACCTTCAGTCCAGCAGCGGCAAGATATGCCGCACAGACCAGTCCGTTATGGCCGCCGCCGAGGATCAGGACATCGGTGTTGGCATCAGTGCTTGCGGGCATGTGCGATCTCACGGCTGGGTGTCGCTTCGATGATCTCCCGCGCCCCGCAAAAACAAAAGGCCCCGCATCGCTGCGGGGCCTCACTGACATCAAGATGCAGCTTGTACAACAACCGCAGCTCAATCAGACCGGATCACGGGCAGGTCGCCGGCACCGAATTGACCAGAAACGCACCGGGAGCGGAGATCAGACCGGGCACGAAGCCCTGCACCAGCCAAGTCACCTGTTCGTTGGGCAGCATCACCTTGGAAGCGATATTACTGACCGGCACGCGCGTCGCGGGGATGTTCGGGTTGGTCGAGCCCGGCGAATCGTTGCACTTCACGTAGTTGCGCACGATCGGCTGCAGCACGCCGTTCTGGACGATCTTGAAAGCGCCATCCCAATGCCGGGTGGCCGCACCTGCGCTGTAGGTCGCGCACTGCTGCTGCGCCGGGTACATGGTGATCTGCAGGCGGGCGGTGATGCAGGCGCCGCTGTTGTTGGTCACCCGGTGGGTCATCAGGTACTCGGCGCCGTAGTTGGCGGTCGTCCACGGGTCGCTGTCGCGGCCGCCGGTCGCATTCGAGCTGTTGGTGGTGTAACTGC
>JANOXT010000416.1:0-5292 GCA_031418555.1 Lysobacterales bacterium
ACCCCAGCTGATAGGCCGAACTGAGCAGCGACAGCTCCTCGCCGCTGTCGGCACTCTCGATCCGCCATGCATCGATGACGATGTCCTGGGTTGCCGATGCGAACGCCGCCATCAGCGCGAGCATGGCGAAGGCGACCAGGCCGCCCTGCGGGGTGAGCAACGCCATGCCCAGCAGGCCCAGCGCGACCACGATCTGCGCCAACAGCATCCAGCCGCGCCGGTGGCCCAGCAGCCGCCCCAGCACCGGCACATCGACCTTGTCGATGATCGGCGCCCACAGGAACTTCATCGAATACATGATGCCGACCCACGACAGGAAGCCGATCGCGGTCAGCTCGGTGCCGCCTTCGCGCAGCCACAGGCCCATCGTGTTGCCGACCAGCATGAACGGCAGTCCGGCGGACAGGCCCAGCAGCAACATCACCGCGACCTTGCGCTGACGCAGGCCGCGCAGCACGTCGCGCCAGCCGAGGCGTTTCGCCGGTGCCGCAGGCTTCACGTTCGCGCCGCTCATCGTTGGCGGCCCTTCGATACGCTGCCTTTCGACGCGCTGCCCCTCAACGCATAGTCCACAACAACGGGCGCATGGTCGGAAAAACGCGGGTCTTTGTGCACCGCGCACGCCGTCACCGCATCGCGCAGCGACGGGGTGACGAATTGATAATCGATGCGCCAGCCCACGTCGTTGGCGCGCGCCGCGCCGCGCTGCGACCACCAGGTGTATTCGACGTCATCGGGTTTGAGCACGCGGAAGCTGTCCAGCCAGCCGTGATCCGGTGCGGTGGTGCCGTCGCCGCAGGCGTCGGCGATCTGGCTGTTGAGCCAGGCGCGTTCTTCCGGCAGGCAGCCGGAATTCTTCTGGTTCGACGTCCAATTCTTGATGTCGTTGCGCGCGCGGACGATGTTCCAGTCGCCGCACAGCACGTAGTCGCGGCCACTGCGCAGCCATTCGTCCAGGATCGGCCGGAGCCACTGCATCACTTCGAATTTGAACGCCTGCCGCAGCTCGCCGGCGGATCCCGACGGAATATAGAACGACACCACGCTGAGGTTGCCGTAGCGGGCTTCGATATAGCGGCCTTCGTCGTCGAACGGCGCCCAGCCCAGCGAGGTGCGCACCTCATCCGGCGGCCTGCGGCTGTAGATGCCGACGCCGCTATAGCCTTTTTTGGTGACGGCGTCCTTGAAGAACGCGCGGTAGCCCTGCGGGAGCAGTTCGGGCACGTGCAGTTGGTGTTCCTGCGCTTTGGTCTCCTGCACGCACAGTACGTCGGCATCCTGCGCGCGAAACCAGTCGAAGAAACCTTTGGTGGCGGCCGAACGCAGGCCGTTGGCGTTGAAGCTGATGATTCGCACGGGAATGGGCAATCGGCAATGGAATCGGAAAAGCAGACTAGCCGATCGGTCCACGCTTGGCACCCGGCGCGCTTGCCCTGGGGGACTTTCCGCAGCCTTGCGATTACGATTCGCGATCATCCATTTCCGATTCCCGGCCTTGACCGACTATCGCACCCGTTTCCTGCAGCTGGCCCTGCGCGTCGAAGCGCTGCGCTTCGGCGAATTCACGCTCAAATCGGGGCGGGTCAGCCCGTATTTCTTCAACGCCGGCCGCTTCGACTCTGGCGCTGCGCTGGCCGAACTGGCGGGCTGCTATGCGGACGCGATCGAATCCACCGGCACCGGCCTCGATCTACCCGCCTTCGACATGCTGTTCGGCCCGGCCTACAAGGGCATCCCGCTGGCGACGGCATTGGCCTGCGAGTACGCGCGGCGTGGCCGCGATCTGCCGCTGGCGTTCAACCGCAAGGAAGCCAAGACCCACGGCGAGGGCGGCACCCTGATCGGCGCGCCCCTGGCCGGAAAGCGGGTGCTGATCGTGGATGACGTGATCACCGCCGGCACCGCGATCCGCGAGGCGCTGGCCGCGATCCGCAACGGCGGTGGCATTCCGGCGGGCATCGTGATCGCCCTGGACCGCCAGGAGTTCGCTGGAGGCGGTGATGCGCTGAACGCTGGTGAGGCGCTGTCGGCGGCGCAGGCAGTGACGGCGGAGAACGGCATTCGCGTGATCGCGGTCGCAGGACTGGACGATCTGCTTGCATTCGCCGGCGAAAGCACCGACCTTCTCGACCAGCATGCGCGTCTGCTGGCCTACCGGGCCCGCTACGGCTGCGGCATCTCCAACCACAATGCGCCGACCGGGGGGTAGGCCTGATGCAACCGCTTACCACTTCACATCGCTGGATGCTGACGCTGCTTGCGGCAGCACTCGCTGCGGCTGTGGCTGCGCCTGCGGACGCGCAGCAGAAGCCAAAAGAGAAAAAACTGTATTGCTGGGACGAAGGCGGACGCCGGATCTGCAGCGACACGCTGCCCGCGTCGGCGATCGGCCGCCAGCGCACCGAATTCGATCAGAACACCGGCACGGCGGTGAAGCGCGTCGGACGCGCGTTGACCGACGAAGAGAGCGCCCGCGCGGCGATCGAAGATGAGACACGGAAAATCGAAGCGCAACGCCAGCGGCGCGAGATGGCGATGGTGGTGTCCTACGAAACCGAAGACGATCTGAAACGCGCATTTACCAATCGCTTCGAACTGGTCGAGGAATCGCTGAAAGGCTCGACGATGGCGCTGACCAATCTGCATGAGAGCCTGATCAGCCTGCTGCGCCAGGCCAATGAACTGGAGCTGCAGTCCAAACCCGTCGGCAAGCTTGTCCGCGAGAAAATCCTCAACCAGCATTCCGAACTGCAGGCGCTGCGCGCACTGAAACAGCGGCAGGAAGCGGAACGCGCAGCGCTGAATGCGGATCTCCAGGACGCGCTGTCGCGCTACCGCACCCTCAAGCAAGCGCGCGACAGCGGCGGAACACGCCAAGGCCCGGCACCGTCGACCGGCGGCTGATCGGTCGCTTGGCGCCTGTACTCAGAACGGCAGCGCCAGATCCGGTTCGATGCGCAGCAGGCGTTCGCGGAATGCGTTCTGGATCCGCACCAGCGCATCTTGATTGTCGGCGTCGAACCGCAGCACCAGCACCGGCGTGGTGTTGGACGCGCGCACCAGCCCCCAACCATCCGGCCAATCCACGCGCAGACCGTCGATGGTCGACATCCGTCCGCCTTCGAACAGCGCGCCGTCGCGGAAGCGTTCGACAAAACTGTGCGGGTCGCCGTTCGGCGCGTCGACCTTGATCTCCGGCGTCGAAATGCCCTTGGGCAGCGCTTGCAGCACTTCGTCCGGCAACTCGGACGCCGAGGCGAGAATCTCCAGCAGCCGCGCCGCGGCGTAGATGCCGTCGTCGAAGCCGTACCAGCGCTCGGCGAAAAAGAAATGACCGCTCATTTCGCCGGCCAGCTCGGCGCCGGTTTCGCGCATCTTGGCCTTGATCAGCGAATGACCGGTCTTCCACATCAGCGGGCTGCCGCCGTGGCGCAGAATGTGCGAGGCCAGACGGCCGGTGCACTTCACGTCGTACACGATCATCGCGCCCGGATTGCGCTCCAGCACGTCCGCGGCGAACAGCATCAGCAGGCGGTCGGCATAGATGTTCTCGCCGTCGCGGGTGACTACGCCGAGGCGGTCGCCGTCGCCGTCGAACGCGATGCCAAGATCGGCATCCAGGCGCTTTACCATGTTGATCAGATCGGTGAGGTTATGGGGCTCGCTGGGGTCGGGGTGATGGTTCGGGAACGTTCCGTCGATCTCGCAATACAGTTCTTCCACGTCGGCGCCGATCGCTTCGAGCACGCGCGGACCGATCTCGCCGGCGACGCCGTTGCCGGCATCGACAACGATTTTCAGGCGTCGGCCCAGCTGTACGTCCGAGGCGATGCGCTGCACATAGTCCGCGCTGATGTCGGCCTCGCTGTGGCCGCCCAGCGCCGATGCCTGGTACAGGCGCCGCTCGCCCACCCGCGTGTGCAGATCGGTGATGGCGTCGCCGTAAAGCGTTTCGCCGCCGACCACGATCTTGAAACCGTTGTAGTCGGGCGGGTTGTGGCTGCCGGTGACCGAGATGCAGCAACCGGTACGCAGATGGAACGCGCCGAAATAGACCACGGGCGTGGGCACCATGCCGATATCGATGACATTGATGCCGGCTTTGCGCAGGCCGGCGGTCAGACCTTCGACCATATCCGGGCCCGACAGGCGCCCGTCGCGGCCGATGACGATGTCGCGCAGCTCTTGTTCGTGCATCAGCGAACCGACCGACTGGCCGATGATCTCGGCCACGTTGCGGTCGAGCGTCTTGCCGACCACGCCGCGGATGTCGTACGCGCGGAAAATGCTGCCGTCGATGATCAGCGGCTTCGGTTTCACCGGGTCCTTGATGTCCAACGCCCGCGTCGCGCTCGCTTCGTCGGGCTGGCTGGCTACCGCTTCAAGCAAGGTCGGAGATTCGCCAGACTCGCCCGCGATCAGACGCAAGCGCGACAAGCGCCACGTCATATAGGTCAGGAACGCGAACACCACCGCAGCGATCAAGGCCGTCGTCGCGCCCAATCCCAGCGCTTTGGACGGCGGCGGCGGCGTGCCCGCGACCAGACGCATGCCCGAATCGGACACCGGAGCGGCCATACGCTCGGCGCTGTTGACGTACGTCTGCTCGCCGCGCTGCCAGAGCGTCACGCCGCCCTGGCGCAGGCCGAGATAGGTATCGTCGACCATACCGATGGTGTCCAGGCCTGCGGTCAACTCGGTGGAGGGCAGCTGCACGTACACCACACCTGCAATGCGATCACCAACCTTCGCAGGGGCGGCGATCGCCAGCCGCGGTTGACCCAGATCGCGGATGATCCATGTGCGGATTTTGTTTCCGGCCAGCGCCGACTCCACAACCGCAAGGCGCCCATAGCCGCCTTTGCCCAGGTTGGCATAGGCGGCTTCCAGATCCGGCGGCAGCACCTGCACCAGGGAGACATTCGGCCAACCTGCACTGATCACTTTTGCAGCGCTGGCCAGATCGCCCGCAGACAGCACCGTCTGCACCTCTGGCAGCGCCAACGCTTCGGTCAGCCGCTTCTGGCTTTGCAGCATCGCCTGATGCACCAGCTGCACGCCGCGGTCGCGGCTGGTTTCCAGATCGCTGCGGCGGATGTTGTCCCGGAACTGGGCGATGCCGCTCCAGCCAAGCCACAGCGCGAGCAGCGCACAGAGCACCGCCAGCGGTTTCATCGCCGGGCGGAGTTGGATGAACTGCTGGTGCAAGCTTTCTTTCATTCGATTGTGCTCGGTTGCCTGCTCTGTACAGCCTCATCCCTTCCGGGTGCGCTGCCTCCGCTCAACGCATGC
>JANOXT010000417.1:0-2511 GCA_031418555.1 Lysobacterales bacterium
GGACAAGAAACGAGTTAACGCCGATCTCACCGAACGGCGTCTCCGCATCGAATACGAGTGCCGCATCCGCCGCTTGGCAAATCAGTGCCTTCAGATAAGCTTCGGTGCGCTCTTGTAGCGTGTCGTGGTCCATCATTATTCAGCAGTCCTTGCGTTCCGTACCCGGTACTAGGTGCTTTACGCACCACATTCGATCATAGTCATTTAAAGATCTAGGAACAACCTGCATCGCGAAAAAACGATCCAAATCACGATAAACCGCCATGAATCGGGATGAAAGCCGCAATTATGCGTGACTGCTCTATTGACCGCGCCCATAACGGACCCGGGCGCAGGTCAAATGTCGATGACAATCTTTCCGCGCGCATGGCCTTTCTCAAGATAACGGATGGCATCAGGTGCGTCCTGAATGGGGTAACGTCGATCAATGACCGGGCGAAGCGCCTTTTCGGCGAGCAACCCGGCGAGGGTGGCCAGATCCTCGGCCGTGGCTGTTTTGGAGACGCAAAGCCAGCCATGCTTGCGATCAACGAGCGGCATCAGCATCACATTAAGCGCGGGGCGCATCGGGCCGATCCAGCGGTTGGTACCGGGCCCGCCCACCCAGACGAATCGCCCCTGCTGCGCGAGTATGCGCCGACAGCGTCGCACGCTCTGGCTGCTGACAATGTCGATGATCACATCGTAGCGCACGCGATCAGCGGTGAAGTCCTGCCGCCGATAATCGATGACATAATCGGCACCGATATCGCCCATCAGTGACCGCTTGCCTTCGCTGCACACGGCGGTGACTGTGGCGCCGAAATGCTTCGCGAGCTGCACTGCATGGATGCCGACCCCGCCGCCCGCGCCATTGATCAGCACATGCTGTCCGGCTTGCACCTGACCGTAATCGCGCACCGCGTAGAGTGCTGTGCATCCCGCCAGTGGCACAGTAGCTGCCTCGCCGAAGGACAGATCACTCGGTTTCTTCATCGCGCTCGCCGCAGGCACACATAGATATTCGGCGAACGCGCGGGTGCGCCCAGCGAATAGTTTGGTGATCGCACCGAAGACTTCATCTCCGGGGCTGAACTCGGTCACGGCCTCACCTATGGTGTCGACCGTGCCGGCGAAATCGAGGCCGAGACCGTTATTCTTCGGGCGTTTCAGGCCGGACTGAAACCTCAACATGCAAGGGTGCCCCCGCATCAGATAACTGTCGGCAGGATTGACCGATGATGCGCGCATGCGGATGCGTATTTCATCCGGGCGCGGCTGCGGAATATCCACTTCCCGCAACTGCAGCACATCAGGCGACCCGTAGTCGTGATGAACGACCGCCTTCATGCGCCGGTCCTGATGTCGGTCTCGATCTTGACGATCGTGCCTTGGGCCACCGCGACAAGCATGGATTTCTGGTTGCGCACGACGTAAACCTTACATTCGCAAACGGCCTGTCTCAGTGCGAAAGCAAGCACCGATGATTTTGCGATCAGCAGTTCGCCGATGGTCGGCATCACGTAATTGATCTTGAATTCGGACGTTACACAATTGCCCAATACGGTCGCGCCGGCGAACGTGAGGCAGTTGTCGGCCAGATAGCTGACGACACCGCCATGTACGTAGCCATAGCTCTGCTTGAAATCCTCGCGGATCTTCAACGACAGTTCGGCGTATCCCTCGGAAAGCGCGCACAGTTCGGTGCCCAGCAGCTGACTGAACGGCTGCGAGACCAGCACCTGCTGACCCATTTCAAAAAAATCTTTCAACTTGTCATGTCCTTTGAACCTGTGAGCGTCTATCAGACCATCGCCTGATGACAATAAACATCGTCTAAACCCATACTTCGAAGCGCATTGCCGTACGTCTGGCGGTCCCTGCCGAATGGGTTGATGACATCGTTGAATAACGAAGCGCTGCCATCTGTAAGGAGATACTTGACGAACGTCGCCAGCGTTCCGCTGGGGCCAACATCCAGAAAATGGAAGTCGCCCCTGCCAAGCAGGCCGCGCACCGTGGTGTCGAATGCGATTGGATGACGAAACGTAGCCCAAAAGCGATGTGGCCAGCCTTGGACATCGGTATTGCTGTCGTAGACCGCACCGTCAAGACAAGACACCACCGGTATGCGCAGTGGCTTGAAGTTGAGCTTTTCCGCTAGCGCCATGACCCTGGTTTCCAGCGGTTGCTGCATTTCAGTATGGAAACCGTAATTGACTGCCAGCATCTGTTGGACCACACCGTCGCGAGCCAACGCTTCGCGCAGCCGTTGGATGGCAGTCACCGGCCCGGTGACCACGATATGCCTGTCGAAATTGCGGGCGGTGACCCAGCAACCTGCGAACTGTTCGGCATAGCGACTTTCGATATCGGGTGCATCGATGACCGCAAGCATCGACGCCGGCGGGCTTTCAGATTCAATCAGCTTGGCGTAGTCGACGACAAAACCGATGCCCTGCTCCAGCGTCAGCGCGCCGCCGATGATGGCGGCGCTGAGTTCGCCCAGACTGTAGCCCAACAGATAATCCG
>JANOXT010000418.1:0-3038 GCA_031418555.1 Lysobacterales bacterium
CCCGGCCAGTCACCAGCTGGAACGGGCGGGTGCTGATCTCCTGTCCAGCGCCGGCCACGCCGATGATCACGCTCTCGCCCCAGCCCTTGTGGCAGCATTCCAGCGCCGCGCGCATCACGTGCACATTGCCGATGCACTCGAAGCTGTACTCCACGCCGCCGTCGGTCAGCTCCACGATCACGTCCTGGATCGGCCGGTCGTGATCCTTCGGATTGATGCAGTCGGTCGCGCCCATCTGTTTCGCCAACGCGAACTTGCTTGCATTGGTATCGATGCCGATGATGCGCCCAGCCTTCGCCTGACGTGCGCCCTGAATCACTGCAAGACCGATGCCCCCCAGACCGAACACCGCGACGTTGTCGCCGGCTTTCACCTTCGCAGTGTTATGCACCGCGCCAAGCCCGGTGGTGACGCCGCAGCCCAGCAGGCACACCTTTTCGTGATCCGCTTCGGGATTGATCTTCGCCAGCGAGATTTCGTTGACGACCGTATATTCGCTGAAGGTGCTGCAGCCCATGTAGTGGAAAATGGTTTCGCCGTTGTACGAAAACCGCGACGTACCGTCCGGCATCAGCCCCTTGCCCTGGGTCGCGCGCACCTTCTGGCACAGATTGGTCTTGCCGGATTTGCAGAATTTGCACTCGCGGCATTCCGCGGTGTACAGCGGGATCACGTGGTCGCCGGGTTTGAGAGAAGTTACGCCTTCGCCCACTTCGACCACCACGCCTGCACCTTCATGACCCAGCACCGACGGAAAAATACCTTCCGGGTCGTCGCCGCTCAGCGTGAACGCATCGGTATGGCATACGCCGGTGTGGCTGATCTTGACCAACACCTCGCCCGCGCGCGGCGGTGCGACATCGATCTCGACGATCTGCAGCGGTTGACCGGGACCGAAGGCGACGGCGGCGCGTGATTTCATGGTGATGTCCCTGATGGCAATGGCGAATGTTACTGCGTCGGCTTTGCGGCTGCAGGTGCGATGCCAACCAAAGCCTGCTGTGCGTCAGCCAGCGCGTAGGGTGGGGTGAGCGCAGCGATGCCCACCATGCCGATCGGATTACCGCATGATCCGGCGCCTTTTGGGTATGGCTTCGCTGATCGGATGCGATGGCTGAGGCCTCGGGTGGGCATCGCTGCGCTCACCCCACCCTACAAGAGCATTAACCGGTGTTTTGAATGCCGGCGGCGATGCCGTTGACGGTGGAGACCAGCGCCTGAAACAGCGCTTCGTCTTCGCGCTGCGTATCGCGCCAGCGCTGCAATAGCTCCACCTGCAGCAGACTGATCGGGTCGACGTAGGGATTGCGCAGGCGGATCGAGAGGCGCAGTCGGTAGTCGTCCTGCAGCAGCTGGCTGCGGCCGCGCAGCGACAGGATGGTGTCGGCGGTGCGGTCGAATTCTGCTGCGATCTCCGCGTAGAACACCTCATGCAGCGGGCCGGCGAGGCGCGAGTAGCGCTCGAAGATGGCGAGGTCGGATTTCGCCATCAGCATTTCGATATCGTCCAGCATCGCGGCGAAGAACGGCCAGTCGTGGGCCATTGCGGCGATGGCGTCGTGGCCATGGGTGGCGATGCCGTGGGCAAGGGCGCTGCCGACGCCGTACCAGCCGGTCAGGCCGGAGCGGTTCTGCGACCATGCGAACACCCACGGGATCGCGCGCAGCGCATCGATGCCGCCTTCGCGGCGCTTCGACGGCCGCGAGCCTAGACGCAGACGCTCGATCACGTCGATCGGCGTGGCCGCGCGGAAATAGGCTGGGAAGTCTGCATGCTCATGCACGAGTGCGCGGTAATGCGCGCGTGAGATTTGCGCGAGTTCGGCTGTGATCGTGCGCCATTGCGCTTCGCGCGATTCCGGCGGGCGGGGTCGCAGCGTTGCGCGCATGACCGCGGCGGTGGCCTGTTCGAGATTGCGCAGGGCCAGTGCGCGAATACCGTATTTGCGATGGATCACTTCGCCCTGTTCGGTCACGCGCAGCACACCGTCGACGGTGCCGCGCGGCGCGGCGATGATCGCACGCTCTGTTTTGCCGCCGCCGCGGCTGACCGAGCCGCCGCGACCGTGAAAAAACACGATGCGCACGCCGGCCTGCTGCGAGAGTTCCAGCAGTTCGACCTGGGTGCGCTGCAGCGCCCAGCGCGAGGCGAGGATGCCGCCGTCCTTCGCGCTGTCGGAATAGCCCAGCATCACCGTTTGCTGGCCGCCGCGCGCCTGCAGATGACGGCGGTACATGGGGTCGTCGAACAGTGCGCGCATGATTTCGGGCGCGGCGCGCAGATCGTCGATGGTTTCGAACAGCGGTGCGATATCCAGCGGGACTTCATTGCCGCTTTCACCACAATGCTGGACACAGCCCGCCGTACGCGCCAGCGCCAGCACCGACAGCGCATCGGCAGCGCTGCGGCTCATGCTGATGATGTACGGGCCGAACGCATGCGCGCCGAACGTGGCGCGCGCCTCGCGTACGGTACGCATCACCGCAAGCGTCGGCTGCGCGGCAAGGGCATCAATGTCGATCTTCGCCGTGCCTTCGATCAGCGCATGCAGCGGCGCGATGCGTTCGTCTGGCGCGCGCGTGAACCAGTGCGCATCGCCCAGCAGCGCGGCGACTGCGGCGTCGTGGGTGCCGGAATCCTGACGCAAATCGAGCGTGGCCAGATGGAAGCCGAAGGTGCGCGCGCGCCACAGCACGCGCTGCAGCGCGAAGCGACCGCCGTGTTCGCCGCGATGATCGACCAGACTCGCGTCGATCAACTGCAGATCGGCGATGAACGCGTCCGCGTCGGGATACCCGGTCGTTTCAGCGGCCAGTGTCGCCGCCAGCCGTGCACGCATCAGATCGATCAGCTGCCGGTACGGCATATCGGCCAAGCGCGGGCTCAGTTTCGCGGCGGCGGCGGGCATGGAAAGGAGATAGCCGGCGATGCGCGTTTCGATGGCATCGTCGACAGCGATGCGTTCGCGGCTCTGGGTGAGAATTTCGCCCAAGGCATGCAGATCGGCCCGGTAATTCGCCAGCGCCTGCGCGCGCTG
>JANOXT010000419.1:0-7398 GCA_031418555.1 Lysobacterales bacterium
AATCGCGGTAGAGCGGACTTCATTCCGCTGATTTCCCTAAAAAAAGCGGACTGATGTCCGCTCTACCGCAAAAACACCCTGCGCACAGTTTCTCGCGCAGCATCGACAGAAAAATTCCGCGTCACGCTTTCAAGCCCGTTACGCGCCAATGCATTCCACAGCGCTTCGTCTCGATACAGACGCACGACGGCATCGGCGAAGGCCTGCGGGTCGTCGGCGACCAGCACGTCGTCGCCATCGCGAAGATGCATGCCCTCGACAGCGCACGATGTCGCCACCACCGGCTGGCCGTGGGCCATGCTGAGATTGATCTTGCCCTTTACGCCCGCGCCGAAGCGCAGCGGCGCGATCGCGATGCGGCTGCCGTCCATGAACGGATCGATGTCGGCGACATGGCGGTGGACGACCACGCCGGGGTGCGCGGCCAGCGCTTCGATCTCCGGTGGCGTATGGCTGCCGATGCAGTGGAAGCGCACGTCCGGCAGACCCGCGCGGATCGACGGAAACGCTTCGCGCACGAACCAGAGCACCGCATCGACGTTCGGCGGGTGGCGAAAACCGCCCACAAACACCAGATCGCGACGCTGCGCGAACGGCTGTCCTGCACCGGCGATCCTGTGCAGGTTGGACAGCAGTCCGACGCGGGCTTCAGGCGCATCGATACGCAACAGCTCGCGTTCTATCTCACTGACCACCAGGGTCAGATCGGCTTTTGCGATGACCTGCAGTTCCAGCGCGCGGGTCCGCTCTGCGGCGCGTGAAAGCGCAGCGTCGCCCGCGACTTCGGCGCCGCGGCGTTCGCGCAGGTAGTGCAGATCGACGGTATCGAAAACGAGTCGCGCCTGCGGCGCGTGCGCGCGCAGCAGCGGCAGGAATTCGCTGGCGACGTAATGCCGGCTGACCATGACCGCATGGAAACGCGGGCCATGCTCGCGCAGCCATGCAGGCGGGCGCGCCGCGAACGGCGCATGCCAGATTTCCACGCCAAGATGCTGCAGCTGCGTGGCATAAGGCTCGACCCGATGGCGGTCGGCGGGCAGAAATACCACGTGCGCGCCTTCTTCGATCAGCAGCCGCATCAGGTTCACCAGCCGCAGCGAGCCCGAGTCGTGATCCGGGCGCGGCGTCTGCGCGTCGATGATCAGAATCTGTGGCTGCCTGCGGTGCAGCAGTGCGGGGGTCGGCACCGTGTTCGCGGGCAACTGCTGCAGCAATGCTTCGCGGCGATGTGCGGCGAAGGTCGCGCGATTGCGCACCTGATACGCCTTCATGCCCGCATTGACATCGGTGCCGGCGGTGCCGCCTTCGGTGTGGATCACCCGTGAGGCCGGTTGATAGAGGACACGCTTGCCGGCGGCGCGGACCGCGAACGCCAGATCGGTATCTTCGTAATAGCCCGGCGCGTAGCGCGTATCGAAACCGCCCAATGCTGCGAACAGCGCGCGCGGGATCGCGATCGCCGCGCCGCTGGCGTAGTCGCAGTCGCGCAGATAAGCGAAACGCGGATCTTCAGCGGACTCGTATTTGCCGTAGTTCCAGCCGCTGCCGTCGGCAAAGACCACCCCGCCGGCTTCCTGCAGACGGCCGTCGGGATAAAGCAGCTGCGCGCCGACGAGACCGGCATCCGGATGCGCGGCGAAAGTGTCCAGCAGTGCGTCCAGCCAGCCGGGCTGCGGAATGGTGTCGTTGTTCAGAAAAATCAGATACTCGCCGCGCGCCAGCGCTGCGCCGTCGTTGCATGCGGCGATAAAGCCGCCGTTCTGCGCGCGGCGGTGATAGCGCACGCCGCCGATCTGCGGCAGCGCTTCCACGGTCTCATCGCTGGAGCCGTCGTCGACCACGATCACCTCGCAGGTTGCAGCCGGCGGATGCGCGGCCAGCGCGCGCAGACAGGCGAGGGTATGCGCGAACTGGTTGTAAACCGGGATGACGATGCTGGCGACCGGCGCAGCGCTGGTCGCCAGCGGGTGCGACATGAAAAACGGCGCGAAGGCGCGCGGTGCAGACAAATCGGGCAGATACAGCGTGCCGGCGGGCAGCGGCGCAGCGCGTTTGAACTGGGCGCGGACGCGGTCGAGGGTGCTGCGCCAGCCCCGGGTGCGCAGGCTGGCCCAGCCGCGCCGGACCAGACCTATGCCGCGGTGGATCATGAACCGCGCATCGGCCATCGAAAACGACATTCTGCAGAGACTCCTCGGAGCGGGGCGAAAGCGGGGCAGGGGATACGGCGCAGCGCGGCGTGCCGGTCTCGACACCCTGCTAGACTCGCACGGCCGCATTTTCGCATCCCTCACGACGACAGGCACCACGTCCGCCCGAATGGCCCGAAACCAAGACATCGACGACGACTCCGCAGACCGGGACGACGATTACGAGGACGGGGATGACGCGCTCGAAGACGGCGGCGAAGGCCGTAGCCTGCTCCGGCGGGCGATGGGGTGGGCGGTGGTGGCGGCAGCCATCGGTCTGGGCTTTCTCATTCCCTATACGCTGTACCTGAATCACCAGGTCACCATGCGTTTCGGCCAGCTGCGCTGGCAGGTGCCCACCCGCGTCTACGCACGGCCGCTGCAGTTGGCGCAGGGCATGTCGATGGACGCGCGGACCCTGAAGACCGAGCTGGACGCCGCCTCCTACCGCGATGACGGTAAAGGCGAGCGCCCGGGTACCTACGCAAGCAAGGGCGGGCGCTGGCATATCGCCAATCGCGGCTATCAGGATGTCGGCGGAACCATCGGCCCCAGCCGGATCCAGGTGACGGTCTCCGGCGGACGGGTGCAGTCGGTGCGCGATGTGGTGCGCAACCGCACCGTGAAATCGGCCAAGCTCGATCCCGCGCGTATCGCCACGCTGTACGGCCAGAAGCAGGAAGAGCGCCGGCTGGTACGGATCCGCGAAGTTCCGCCGATGCTCACCGATACCCTGCAGGCGGTCGAGGATCGCGACTTCGCGCGGCATATCGGCATCGACATGAGCGGCATGGCCCGCGCGGCATTTCTGTGGGTGACGTCGCTGGGCAAAACCAAGCAGGGCGCCAGCACGCTGACCCAGCAGCTTGCGCGATCCGGTCTGCTGGGCATCGGCAAGGAGCAGACCTACAGCCGCAAGTTCAATGAAATCCTGTATGCGCTGATCATCGATGCCCGCTACGAGAAAGGCGTGATCCTGGAGGCGTATCTCAATCAGGTCGACATCGGTCAGCGCGGTTCGCAGGCGATCCACGGCTTCGCATCGGGCGCCGAGTTCTACTTCGGACGCCAGCTGGATGATCTGACGGCCGAACAGATCGCCATGCTGGTCGGCCTGGTCAAGGGGCCATCCTGGTACAACCCGCGCAAACAGCCTGCGCGCGCGCTGTTACGGCGCAACTGGGTGCTGGCGAAGATGCTGGAAACCGGGATCATCGACCAGAAAGAATACGATCGCGCGCTGAAAACGCCTCTGGGCGTCACCGATGTGCCCGGCAGCATGGTTGCGAACCGCTTTCCGGCGTATGTCGATCTGGTCCGCCGCCAGCTGGCGCGCGATTACTCCGAAGAAGAGCTGCAGGGCGCCGGCTTGACCGTGCTGACCAGCATGTCGCCGTCGGCGCAGGCTTATGCGGAAGGCGCGGTGACCCGCACCATGAAAGCCTTGGGCACCTCGCGCCGCCCACCGCTGCAGGCAGGCGTGATGGTCACCGATGTGCACACCGGCGAAGTGGTGGCAGTCATCGGCAGCCGCAGCTTCGATGAGCACGGTTTCAACCGCGCGGTGCAGGCGCAGCGGCCGGTGGGTTCGCTGCTGAAACCGTTCGTCTATCTGCTGGCGCTGGCGCAGCCGGACAGGTTTTCGCTGGCGACGCCGGTCGACGACTCCCCGGTCAGCATCACCCTGGACAACGGCAAGCGCTGGAACCCCGGCAATTCCGATGGACGCAGCCACGGCACCGTGCGTCTCATCGACGCGCTGGCGCATTCGTACAACCAGTCAACGGTGCGCGTGGGCATGGCGGTGGGCCCGCAGCGGCTCAGCGATCTGCTGCGGACCTTGGGCGGCATCGATGCCGGCCGCAATCCGTCGCTGATCCTTGGTTCGCTGGACCAGAGCCCGTACGCGATGGCGCAGCTTTACCAGTTCCTCGCATCGGGCGGCGAAATCCAGCCGCTGCATGCGGTGCGCGGCGTGCTGGACGCCAACGGCAAGGCGCTGAACCGCTACGACGATGCGCCCAACCCGGCGCAGGCCGGCGATGCGGTCGCCGCGCGGCTGGTGACATCTGCGCTGCAGGAAGCGGTGAGTTCGGGCACCGGTCATCAGCTGATCGCCGATGGTCTTGGCCGTCTGCAGCCGGCCGGCAAGACCGGCACCAGCAACGACAGCCGCGACAGCTGGTTTGCGGGCTGGACCGGCGATCATCTCGCGGTGATCTGGGTGGGCAACGACCAGAACGCATCGACCGGGCTCTACGGCGCCACCGGTGCGATGCGGGTGTGGTCGGGGCTGTTCTCGCGTCTGCCCAGCGCACCGCTGCAGGTCAACAGCAAAGGCATCGACGTACGTTGGGTTGCCGGCCCGAACACCACCGACCCTGGCTGCCCGGGCGCGCGCCGGCTCGGTTTCGTGGCGGGCTTCGCGCCGCCGTACCAGCCGTGCGTGCTGGCGGAACCCGACGGCGGCGAGAATGCGGACGGTACGGCCGTTGATGAAGGCGCGCAGCAGGGTGGATTCTGGAGCCGGATCTTCAGTCTGGGCGATCGCAAAGACGACGTCGACCAGACCGCACAGCGCCAACAGGACGCGCGCGAAGAGCGCGAGCGGCAAGCGCGCCAGGATGAAGAAGACGAGCGCGACGAAAAGCAGCGCCGCGATCGCGAAGAAGATGAGCGCCGTGAACGCGAAGAAGAAGAACGTCGCGAGCGCGAACAGGAAGAACGTCGCGACCGGGAACGCCGCGAACAACCGGGCGCGATGCGCATTGTGCGCGATACCACCGAAATCATATCCGCATGATCCGCATGATCCGCATGATCCGCATTTCCGATATCCGCGATCTGCTTGCAGGCATCAGCCTGATGCTGCTGGCGTCCTGCAGCAGCGCGCCAGTCGATCGGCAATGGCATGGCCCGTCGCCGCAGGCGCTGGTCAACCAGATTCGCGCCGCCGGCGCGGTGTCGCCCGGCGAATTGGACGTGCAGCCCCTGCACGACCCGATGGTCCAGGATCTGCGCGTTGAGGCGTCGCGGTTCGAAAGCCAACTGCGCTATGCCGATGCCGCCGCGGCGTTGGACAAGGCGCTCGCGTTCTCGCCCGAAGACCCGGAGCTGCTGCAGGAGCGCGCCGAAATCGCGGTGCTGCAGAAAGACCTGGACAAGGCCGGCGCGTTCGCGCGCAACGGTTACGCGCTGGGCGCCAAAGTCGGCCCACTGTGCCGTCGACATTGGGTGACGATCCGTCTGCAGCTGGCGCACCAGCAGCAGCAACTGGTGCTGCCTGCCGGCGGCAAGCCGCTCAAGGGCGACAAGCTGGCGCAGTGGGCGCGCGATGTGTCGGACATGGACAGCGCGGTGGCCGAAGCCGCGCGCCATCAGGCCGAATGCACGCAGATGGGGCCGCCGCGGTATTGACGTCATGAACAGCGCTTCCGAGGTCCGCAGCGGTCACGATGCGGATGCAGACAAGACCGCAACCACATCACGTTCCGCGCTGGCCCGCGCCTGTCGCGATGCGCTGAGCGACGGCGGCGCGCTGGCGGTGCAGATTCCGGGGTTCGCACCGCGCGCACCGCAGCAACAGCTGTCGATGGCGATCGCCGAAACCGTCGAAGACCGCGCCGTGCTGTTGGCCGAGGCCGGCACCGGCACCGGCAAGACGTTCGCGTATCTGGTGCCCGCGCTGTTGTCGGGGCTGAAAACCATCATCTCGACCGGCACCCGCGCGCTGCAGGATCAGCTGTATCACCGTGATCTGCCGCGCGTGCGCGACGCGCTGGGCGTCGGCATCAAGACCGCGCTGCTGAAGGGCCGCGCCAATTATCTCTGCAAGTATCGTCTTGAAAAGAGCAAGGGCGAGACTCGCTTCACGTCGAAGGAACAGATCACCCAGTTCCAGCGCATCGTCGTGTGGAGCGGACGCACGCGGATGGGCGATCTGGCCGAACTGGATGCGCTGCCCGAAGATTCGCCGCTGCTGCCCATCGTGACCTCGACTACCGACAACTGCCTCGGCAGCGAATGTCCGTTCTGGGAGGACTGCTTCGTGGTGCAGGCCCGGCAGCGCGCGCAGACCGCGGACGTGGTGGTGGTGAACCACCATCTGCTGCTGGCCGATCTTGCGCTCAAGCAGGAAGGCTTCGGCGAAATCCTGCCCGGCGCGCAGGTATTTGTGGTCGACGAGGCGCATCAGTTGCCTGAACTCGCCGCGCAGTTTTTCGGCGAAGGCCTCAGCGCGCGGCCGCTGGTGGAAGTGGCTCGCGACGCGCTGGCCGAATGCAAAACCACCACCGGCGCACTGGCGGTGCTGCAGACCCCGGCGCGGGAGCTGGAAGAAGCCGCCCGTGATCTGCGCGTGGCGATGGAACCGCTGCCGCCGCGCGGTACCCGTGCGCGCGCGATGCAGGAACCTGGCGTGTTCGATGCCCTCGGCGCACTCGACGATGCGCTGTGCGCGTTCATCGATGCGCTGGCGCCGCTGCGCGAGGCCTCGCCCGGGTTCGACAGCTGCCACGCACGTGCGCTGGACAACCGCGCGCGGCTGCTGCGCTGGGCGCCGCCGGATTTTGCACGTCGGCGTGAGTTCGCCAACGACGATGACGACGGCGCAGGCGTGCAGCTGCGCACCGACCTGCCGATGCATGAGGATGTCGTTGAGGCGGAAGATATATCGCAGGACAGCGACGACACCACGCCCGATACGCGCACTTACGACGTGCGCTGGTACGAGCTGTCGCCGCGCGGGTTCCGGCTGCAGCGTACGCCGCTGGACGTGTCCGGGCCGCTGCGCAACCATCGCGAGCAGTCGCGCGCGGCCTGGGTGTTCACCTCCGCAACGCTGGCGGTGGCCGGCGGCTTCGATCATTTATCGGTGCGTTTGGGCCTCGACAAGCCGCGCACGCTGCTCGCGCCCAGCCCGTTCGATTGGCCGCATCAGGCGCTGTGCTATCTGCCGCAGCGCATGCCGGAGCCGCAGTCGCGCGACTACACCAGCGCCGTGATCGACGCCGTGCGCCCGGTGCTGGAAGCCTCGGGCGGCCGCGCGTTTGTGCTGTTCGCCTCGCATCGTGCGCTGCGCGAAGCCGCGGAACTGCTGCGCGGCGGTCCGTGGCCGCTGTTCGTGCAGGGCGAAGCGCCGCGCTCGGTGCTGCTGCAGCGCTTCCGCGATTCCGGCAACGGCGTGCTGCTCGGCGCCGCCAGCTTCCGC
>JANOXT010000420.1:0-1658 GCA_031418555.1 Lysobacterales bacterium
CACAGCAGCGCAAGTAACAACGCCAGCCCACCGTTGAGCAGCGACACCGGCAGCGCCTGTGCGATCAGTTGATTGACGGTGTAATCGGAATATTGAAATGAGGGGCCGAGATCGCCGCGCACCACATCGCCCAACCACGCCGCGTACTGCGCCGGCAGCGGACGATCAAGCCGATACTGCGCAGCGAGTGCGGCCTGCACTTCGGGCAGCGCGGATTTTTCGGTATCGAACGGCCCACCCGGCGCCGCGCGCAGCAGCACGAAACACAGCGTCGCCAGCAGCCACAGCGTCAGCAGCGCTTCGAGCAGGCGTGCAGCGAAGCGCTTCAAACGGATCAGACCTGCACGTCGAACAGACGGCCGATCAGCGCCGCCGCCGCCATCGCCATCGCACCCCAGAAACCAACGCGCAGTGCACCGCGCAATTTAGGCGCACCGCCGGCCCACGCCGCAAGCGCGCCGGAGCCCAGCAGCGCGGCCAGCGTCACTGCGAAGGTCGTCAGCTGGATGCGCCCATCCGGTGCGAACAGCACCGCCGCGATCGGCAGCAGCGCGCCCACGGTGAACGCACCCGCGGACGCCAGCGCCGCCTGCAGCGGCCGCGCACGCAGCGCATCGGTGATCCCCAGCTCATCGCGTTTGTGCGCGCCCAGCGCATCGTTTGCGGTCAGCTGAGTGGCGACCTGAAGCGCCAATTCCGGAGACAGTCCGCGCTTGATATAGATATGCGTGAGTTCCTGCAGCTCATGTTCCGGCTCATCGGCGAGTTCGCGGGTTTCCTTGGCGATATCGGCCCGTTCGGTGTCGGCCTGCGACTGCACCGATACGTATTCGCCCGCAGCCATCGACATCGCACCGGCCACAATACCGGCCACGCCGCTGCCGAGCACCGCAGTGGTACTTGCGCCAGTGGCCGCAACGCCGACCAGCAAACCGGCGATGGAGATGATGCCGTCGTTGGCGCCGAGCACCGCGGCGCGCAGCCAGCCGACGCGGTCGGTGCGATGGGTTTCGATATGCCAACGGCGCATCGCAGTCTCCTGATGATGGAACAGACGCTATTGTCGCAGCTGCAGCCAGCGCGACGCATGTCGATCAAGCGGATTGGCCTCGAAGCCGTCCACATCGTGTGCAACCAGATGTTTCGAGGTGTAGAAATACAGCGGAATCAGCGCATGCGCGTGCAGCAAGCGGGTTTCGGCGGCGCGCAGCCATGCATTGCGCGCCGGCTCGCTACGCGCGGCGTCGGCGTTCGCGAACAGGGTGCGATACCGCACGTCATCGTAACCGGGCCAGTTCAATGCGCCGTCGTCGATAAACGCGCCGAGAAAATTACGCGGGTCGGCGACATCGCCGATCCAGCCGCCGCGAAACACCTGGGTGATCGCGCGCTGTTTGCGATTCTGCACGAACACTTTCCACTCTTCGTTGCGCAATCGCACGCGCACGCCGAGGGTGTCGCGCCACATCGACGCAACCGCAAGCGCAAGCCGGCGATGCGGCGTGGAGGTGTTGTAGCGCAGCTCCAGCGTGAGCGGATTGGCAGCGGAGTATCCAGCCGCGCGATACAGCGCTTTGGCCCGCGTCTCGCGCTGCGTTTGATCCCAATCCGCCCAGTGAATTTTCGCCGCGTCGTATCCGGGCAAACCCGGCGGCACG
>JANOXT010000421.1:0-4065 GCA_031418555.1 Lysobacterales bacterium
TGTTCCGCTATCCGCTTGAGTCACTGTGCAGTCATGCCGATTACCTGTTTCTGTAATCGGTGCGGTTTGGAGATCTCGACATGGACTTGACAATGCGGCTCCTGATACGGAAGCAGTTTCTTCTACAGCCAGTATGCGACCAAGAACGCGGCTTTTTTTATTATTCATGATTAATTCCATTTTTTTAGTTGTAAATATAAATCAGATATTTTTGAATATCTGCTTACAGGAAGCGTTCGTCTATTTCTAGAATTTAATTAAGGCTGCGGGTTATCCCACCAGACGAAGCTATCGGCCTCAACTGTCGTAAGTATTGGTCCATCCCGGTAAGTGTAGGTATTCCTTGCGCCCGACACAGTTTTGATTTCTTCTACGGCTAGGACGCGGCCAAGAACACGGTTTTTGTGGTTTTTATCGTCCATTTTTTCTTCCTTCTAGATAGGTTGGGAGGGTGAAGGCGTGGGATTGATTTTCCTTCGGTGATTGCCACTCAGCGGAGGCAATGACCGAAATCTGATTGCAATCCAAAATTTCCGTGAATTGATGACGTGCGCGGAAGAGTGATCCGCCGCGCACGGTATCGCGCTGAATCAAAGCAGATTAAATTTCCGCTTCCGGCCGGCGTGCAAGCGTCTCTGCAAAGATGCCGCTGTCGCTGGACGTGCCGCTGTCGGCAGTGGTGCCGCTGTCAGCCGTGGTTCCGCTGTCGGCGGTGGTGCCGCTGTCTGAGGTGGTGCCGCTATCCGCAGTGGTGCCGCTGTCGTACAAATTGCTGGTGCCGTCGGAACTCGGATCCGTTTCCACGTAGTAGGCCATCGTGATGGGCGGGCGTGCGCCGGTGACTTCGTTCAGCTCTTCGACGGCGAGAATGCGTCCGAGGACGCGGTTGTTGTTTTCCATGAGGGCTTGTCCTTGAGGGTTGAGGGACTGGATTGAATGCCCGTACTACGGGCCGACATTTCCCGCTGCAGATCGTGCTTGCGGGAAACGACCGCTGCCCGCGCGTCCGCGGGTGCGCATGGGTTTACGCAGCCTCTGTTTCAATCTGTTTTGAGGGTTCTCTGCGCAGTTTGTCCTGTTCGGAAACGGTTTCCGGTTTGACGCTTTCGATTAGATCCTTGAGATGGATCGCGTCCGATGTCTGTTGATAGCGGAATGACTTGTTGCCGCTTTCGATAAATCCGCACAGCGCATCGAACACGGTCAGTTCTTCGCACCATTGTTCGACGAAAATAAATTGGCCGGCTTCATTGACTTCCAGATACACCCATTCGTCTTCTGGGGTCACGATGAAGTCGAATGCGCCGGCCACCAATCCGAGGCTGTGCAGCTGTTTCAGACAAGCCTGATACACCGCTTCCGGCAGGGCGATGCTGCCGTCGGTCATGTCGCCGTTCTGATGCAGGCGCCAGTCCATCTCGCCGTATTCGATCCGCGATGAGTCGATTTTCAGCGCGAAATAACTCGCGCCAAAAAATTGCGCCCTGACCTCGAACTGCTTCTTGACCTGCGCCTGAAAAATACCTGGCCCGGCGCGCAACAGCGCGTCGTCCGGCAGGTCTTCCGGGCGAACGCGTGCGGTATACGTGGACAAGGTTTTGTCATTTTCCTCCCACGCGGCGCCGATCAAGGGTTTATGGATGACGCTGGGGTGGCTGTTGATGAAGCGGCGGATCGCCTCCGGGCGATTGCTGATCAGCGTCTCTGGAATTGTCAGCCCGTTGCGCAGCGCAAGTTGCAGCTGTTTCGGTTTATGGTCGGCGTTGCGCGCAGCATCGTAGGGATTGATCCAGAACGCCTCGCGCAAAAGACTGCGCAGCGAAGCGTCGGCGAATCGGATCTGCTGAGAAACGTACTCGCGATCGCGAGGGTCGACATTCGGCGGCACTTTCGGTGCCAGCATGCGACGGTTCCAGACCACATCGAATTCGGACAGCGCATAGCTGCCGTCGATGGTGTGCAGATGCAGCGCGTCGCCGTTTTTACCGTATGCAAATTCGATCTCGGCCGTTTCCGGAAAATCCGTGCCGAAATAGCGCAGTACGCGATGTCCGCGCCGTTTGAGCGCCGCTTCAGCCAAAATGGCGTGCCAGTCGTCGGGCATGGTGTAGATGAAAACGGTTTTGGTAGGGTCTGCCATGGGTATATTCCGTGTCGGAGACGTTGGACGGGTGATGACGGGTTATTCGCTGATGCGGTCGCGCAGCCGCGCGAAAGGTTGGAGCAGCCATTCGTAAAGGCGGCGCTTTTCCAAAATAATGTCGGCCTGTACGCGCAGGCCCGGACGCAGTGCTTTTGGCGCTCCGCGATCACTGCGGACGGTCTGTTGTTCAAGCGTGATCACTGCGCGGTAGATCCGATCATCGGCCGTCTTGACGTTGCCGGGCTTGGTGGTTCGCGGTGTCGGCATGGGGCTTTCGGCGATACGCGCGATATTGCCGCGATACTGGCCATAACGCTGATGCGGGAAGGCTTGATAACGCAACAGCACTTCGCTGCCGACGGTGCTGGATTCCAGCAGGCGATCAGGCAGATAGAGTTCGGCTTCAAGCACTGCGTTACGGGGCAGCAGTGTCAGCAGCGACTGGCCAGCGGTGACATGCCTGCCGGCGTGCGCCATGCGTGCGGTGACGCGGCCAGACCCGGGCGCACGCAGCAGCAAAGTGCGTATCGAACGATCCGGCTGCATGGCGTGTATCTCGCCAATAATTGCGTCGCGATCAACCCGATCACCTTCCTGATATCGCAGCGAAACGAGTACGCCTTCGACCGGCGCCGTGACCTCGATCAAACCGGGATTGGCCACGAGTTGGCCCTCGACCCTGACTTTCTGCGCGTATTCGCCGACGGATAGAAAGACGATAACGACAGCGACAATCGCGATCGCGCACCAGGTCAACATCCAGTGGGAAAGCGGTTGGCGCAGAATCAGGTGGCCCAGCCAGCGGTTGCGCTTTGCCTCGGTCACTTCTGGGCGGTACAAGGGCGTCTGTTCCACTACGCCTTCTCCACGCGCTGTTCATCGGGGCCAGACGGCAAGCAATGCACACATGTGCATTGCCGACGAATCGGTGCAATTCTGTGATGGGCGCTGTAAATGCGGTGAAAAAGACACATCGGGTCTTGCTGTTCCTTGCATGTCGACCACACCGCGTGGTTATTCGGCGCGGTGTTGGGGGGGGGTGCGTTCAGTGCATTGATTTGTGCTTTACTTGGACTGTATTCGTAACAAGAGATCGGTTCCGGACATGGACAAGCCGATGGACATGCGCGATGTCGGTTCCCCCGCCGAATCGTTCGACTCCGTCACGGAATTGCTGGCCGACGCCCAAGCCGGTCGCAGCAATGCATGGGATCGCATCTACGCGGTGCTGTATGACGATCTGCACCGCATCGCGCACTCGCAGATCCGGCAGCGGGCGCTCGGCCGCATGTCGGCAACTTCGCTGGTCAGCGAGGGATGGCTGCGTCTGGTCAGCGCCCGGTTCAACGTCGAGAACCGCAGACACTTCACCGCGCTGGTCGCGCGCGCCATGCGTTTCGTGCTGATGGATGAAGTGCGCAAGGACCTGTCGGAGAAGCGGGGCGATGGGCACCGCCCGCTGTCGCTGGATGAAGGATTCGACTCCGCTGAGGACAGTACGCTGGCCGAGATGGTGACGTTGGACGCTGCACTCACACGGCTGTCGTCGTTGGACACACGTTTGGCGCAATTAGTGGAGATGCGCTATTTCGGCGGAATGGACGAGGCGGAAATCGCGCAAGCGCTGGGCGTCACCGACCGCACCCTTCGCCGCGACTGGCGCCGCGCGCGCGCGTTTTTATTGACGCAGCTATAGGCGCGGAATGGAGCGTGTCGTAAACGAGTCGATGCTGCGGCCGATGGTGAATGCGAAAGACACGTGACCTGGGCCGATTACAGCAGGCATACCCGCATCAATAATGTCCGCCATTGATACCGATGTCCGAATACATGGTGTGCGGACGCGTCCGGACGATTGATTGACCGTAACCACGAGTGCAGCCGGACACCGACGATGCAGCAAACCGATGAGATCACGATCA
>JANOXT010000422.1:0-18100 GCA_031418555.1 Lysobacterales bacterium
CGATCGACTTCGATCGTCATTTTTTTCTTGCCGGGAAAAAAATGATCCTGGTCGAAGGCCGCCTTTACCATAACAACATGAGCTTGATCAGCCCGGATAAAACCCGCGAGTATTCGGTCACGGAATTCCATCGAAATTACGAAAATGCGGTGCTGGCCCTGGGCGGCGTGAAGATCAGCGAAACCCAGTTCACGCGCGCGATCGTCGATGAAGCGGGCGGTTTGCGCGATGTCAACCAGCACTGGCGCAGCGCGCCGCCCACCAGCGGTTACGAGCATCACACCTATCTGATCCGCACCGCGGACAAAGAGTATTGGATCCTGGTCGGCACTTCGGCCAGCGGCCCCAAGGGCCATATCGTCGTGCTGGAAAAAACGGCGATGACTCAATCACTCGGCTTTCTCGACGCCACTGCGATGAAGAAAGCGCTGGATACCGACGGCCGCGTCGCGCTGTACATCAATTTCGATATCGATGCATCGACGCTACGGCCCGACAGCCGGGCGTCGATCGCTGAAATCAAGACATTGCTCGACTCGAATGCCGATCTGAAACTTTCCATCGAAGGCCATACCGACAACACCGGCAGCGCCGATCACAATCGTCAGCTGTCCACTGCGCGGGCGCGCACAGTGCAGGGCGCGCTGGTCGGTTTGGGGATCGATCCTTCCCGTCTGGACTCCAAAGGCTTCGGCCCCGACAAGCCCTTGGCCGACAATGCGGACGACGCCGGCCGTGCGAAAAATCGCCGGGTCGAGCTGGTGAAAATCTGATCGGTTGATCGTGATTTTTTTCCAACAAAAGCGCCGCTGATTGCGGCGTTTTTTGTTTGCGGCATAAGCAGAAACCATTTCCGCATACGCAACAGATGCTGCGGCGACTCAATCGCGGCTTGCGCCGCTCCTACAAGGCGCAGCCCCTACAACAAGATCAATGTCGCCAGACCGAGAAAACTCAGGAAGCCGACCACATCGGTCACCGTGGTCAGCACCACGCCGCCGGCCAACGCTGGATCGACGTTCATCCGCTTCAAAGTCAGCGGCACCAGCACGCCGGCCAGCGCCGCGGCGACAAGGTTGATCGCCATCGCCGCGCCGATCACCAGCCCGAGTTTGTAGTCCTGAAACCACAGCCCGGCGACCACGCCGACCACGATCGCCCAGATGATGCCGTTGAGCAGACCGACCAGCACTTCCTTGCTCAGCAGTGCGCGCAGGTTGCCGTGCGCGACCTGCCCCAGCGCAAGGCCGCGGATCATCAGCGTCAGCGTCTGTGTGCCGGCCACGCCGCCCATGCTGGCGACGATCGGCATCAGCACCGCCAGCGCCACGATCTGCTCCAGCGTGGCCTCGAAACGGCCGATGACCCACGAGGCGAGAAACGCAGTGGCGAGATTGATGCCCAACCAGATCGCACGCCGCCTCGCCGCGCGCGGCACCGGGCTGAACAGGTCTTCCTCTTCGTCCAGGCCGGCAGCGCCGAGCGCCTGGTGTTCGGCCTGATAGCGGATGATGTCGACCACGTCATCGATGGTGATGCGGCCGAGCAGCACATTGTTGTCGTCCACCACCGGCGCGCTGATCCAGTCGTGGTCGGAAAACACCCGCGCGACTTCGTCGGCGGATTCGTCCACACCGATCGCAGGTTGCTCGTCGTCGATCAGCTGGTTGATCGGCGTGCTGGCGTCGCGCGTGAGCAGCGACTGCAGCGCGATCCGGCCCAAATACTGATGGCGGCGGCTGATCACGTACAGGTGGTCGGTATGCTCGGGCAGCTCGCCGCGCAGGCGCAGGTAGCGCAGCACTACATCGACGGTGGTATCCGCGCGCACCGTCACCACATCCGGGTTCATCAGGCGGCCGGCGCTGTCCTCATCGTAGGACAGCACCTGCTCAAGCCGTTCGCGGTTCTCGCGATCCATCGACTTGAGCACTTCATCGATGACCGTATCGGGCAGATCCTCGACCAGATCGGCCAGATCGTCGATGTCGAGATCCTCGACCGCCGCGACCAACTCATCCGGATCCATATCCGCGATCAGGCTTTCGCGCACATCCTCGCCGACGTGGACCAGCACCTCGCCATCGTCTTCGGGATCGACCAGCCCCCACACGATGCTGCGCTTTCCAGGCGGCAGCGATTCAAGCAGATTGCCGATTTCCGCCGGCGACAGGCTGTTGACCAACCGGCGCACGGGACCCAGGCGACCGGTATCGAGCGCGTCCGAAAGCAAACGCAGCTGACGCGCGGTCTTGTCGTGGCGGACGGTCTCGGCCATTCGGTGCTCCCGGTGGCGGCGGTCATCGCACCAGGAAGGCGCGACTGGGATCAGGTGTTCATGGGGGGGATTATCGCCGGTCGTGGTTGGGATAGACACCCCTCGCCAAGGATGTGCGCCGCACCGCGCGATTACACCATCGGTTCAGCAAAAGCGATGCATGCCTGCACGCGATGCGTTCGTGACGCAGGCCTCCATCACGACGCTTGCGGCCAACCTGCACCGTGGCAGAGACTATCGCAGCCTGACGCTAGGGGAGCGTGACAGGCACGGAGCTTTTCAGCCGGTCCCGATATGGGCTTGCCTCCCGCAAGGATGAGTCGGAGAAAACTGGATGCAATATCGTTGGGACGACTTCACCCTGGACCGCGCAGGCAGCCTGCTGATGAGACAGGGACAACAGATCGATGTGACGCGCAAACTCGCTATAACGATGGCACCGGATCCCCCAGCGTCGGATCCCCAGAGGTCAGGCTCACGTCTCCTGACCCCGGTTGCCCCAGCATTGGAAATGGCTCGAACAGGGTGAGACACTACGCCGGTATGCCGACAGCTGGCAGGATTGCAGCTGTTCCTGTCCTCAACACGTTTCAGGAAGAACACATCGTGAAAAATAAAAAAGCATTCCCTCAACTTTTTTTACTGGCGGCCTGCGGTATTTATGGCTTCACGATCGCCGCCGCCAACCGTCCCGCATCCAATCCACCGGGCAACAATACCCAGCAGGCGACACCTGCTGCCATAAGCGACAAGGCCGCAAAAAAAATATCCCAAGCGATTGGTGAAGAAATCGAAGATTTCGTCGTCACGACCCAGGAAGAAATCGAGGCACCCGTAGGTTACAAGGGAACCCAATATTCGGTCACGACGGGCGGCGGGAAAAAATACAAGTGCGAAATCCTAGAACCCTCGAAAGCCGGTAAGCTCATGACGTTTGGCATGGGGTCCGGCGCGGATGCCATGTGCACCGAATTTGCGAATACTGGCAGAGGCAAAGCAAGCGCTTCCAATCCTCGCCCCGCCGCAAGGAAACCGCTGGCCGCAGAGGCTAACCCTGCCCAAGGGAGCGCACCTGCTGCCGTGAGCGACAAGGCCGCAAAAAAAATATCGCAAGCGATTGGTGAAGAAGTCGGAGATTTTATGGTCACTGGCCAAGAAGAGATCGAGGCGCCAGTGGGTTACAAGGGAACACAGTACACAGTCGCCACCGACGGTGGGAAAAAATTCAAATGCGAAATCATGGAGCCTTCCAAGGCCGGCAAGATCATGACGTTTGGCATGGGCTCCGGTGCGGGCGCCATGTGCACGGATTTCACGAAAGGGGCCAAGAGCAAAGGAGAAACCAACAGTGCGAGTTGCAACGCACTGCTGCGTGCGGCTGGCAAGTGTTCATAGCCAACGTCTCTTGAAAAAACATCTTGGCGCGTTCTGCATTCAGAATCAGGCAGCCTTGATTATTTTATGGCTACAGGCCGATAGATTTTGGAATGATTGGATGTCAGACAAGCAGATGGCATTTAAAGACTAGGCGCGAGATCCGGAGATTCATCAGACCAACCAGGGCAACCAGTAGCACTTAGGCAAGAAACGGACAACGTTCAAAGCATGAGACAAGGCCGAGCATGTGCTTGCAAGGATCAAACGCATGCTCGGCTTTACTAAACTGCGTTATCGCGGACTGGAGAAGAGCGCGCACAAGCGGTTCACTGTGAGTGCGCTGGCGAACTTGTTCATCGTAAGCGGGCAACCATCAGACCCGATCCCCGCCCCGCCCCGGGCAGCCCCAATTCAAGATCGGAGTACCTGCAGGCAACACACGACGAAACATCGAGACGCGCTTCGCCTTGGGATTGACCACCACCGGATGCTGCGCGGCCTGCAGCAGCGGCAGATCGGCGCTGCTGTCGGAATAGGCTTTCGCGACCGGCGCGATGAAGCCGGCATCGCGGATCATCGTCATCTTCATCCGGTAATGACAGTGGCGCACCGCGCCGATCGCGCCGTATTTCTGACCCACCTGCGTACCGATCACCGGCAGATCCTCATGCGCGACGAAGGCGAGAATCGCGCGGGCGAGTTCCGGCGGGGCTCCGGTGGCGATGACGACCCGGTCGCCGGCTTCACGATGGACACGCAGCACATCGAGCGCGATCGGCAGCAGGCACTGTTGGATCGCGTCAGTATGCGCGAGCACATAACGATCAATCGCAGCGTTGAAGTCGGCGACAGTGCGCATGCCCAGCGTACCGACCCATACGAACGCGGAGATGCCGCGTCGGCGCGTCGGCATCCACGCGATCATCGGGCCGAACACCGGTGCGATCGACAGCGCCAGACACATGCGCCACAGATTGCGTCCGATCAACCATTTGAACAGATGGCTGCCCGAGTCGCCGTCGTACAAGGTGTGGTCGAAATCGAACACCACCAGCGGCGCATCGGCCGCGGGCGTTGGATAGGCATGCACGCTCATGTCGGGAAAAAAAGCCGCTGCAGCGCCGCGCCCGGATCCGGATCGCGCATGAAGGATTCGCCGACCAGGAACGCATCGACATCGGCGGCGAGCATGCGCTCGACATCCTCGCGGGTGGAGATACCGCTTTCGGTGATCAGGGTGCGATCGTCCCGCATCGTCCGCTTGAGCGACACCGTCGTTTCGAGCGACACCTCGAACGTGCGCAGGTTGCGGTTGTTGACGCCGATCAGCGGCCGGCAGCCGTGGAGGGGCTGCAGCGTCAGCGCGCGCTGCAGCTCATCGGCATCGTGCACCTCCACCAGCACGTCCAAGCCGATGTCCATCGCTTCGCGATATAGCGATGCGAGCTGCGTATCATCCAGCGCGGACACGATCAGCAGGATGCAGTCGGCGCCGAGTACGCGCGCTTCAACGATCTGATAGGGATTGATCGTGAAGTCTTTTCGCAGTACCGGCAATGCACAGGCGGCGCGCGCCTGCTGCAGATACGCATCGTCGCCCTGGAAGAAGTCGATGTCTGTCAGCACCGACAGACACGCGGCGCCGCCCGCTTCGTAACTGCGCGCGATAGCGACGGGGTCGAAATGCTCGCGGATCACGCCTTTCGACGGACTGGCCTTTTTGACCTCGGCAATCACCGCTGGGTAGCCAGCCGCGCGCTTCGCTGCAATCGCCGCAGCGAAACCGCGCGTCGCCGGCGCATCGACCAGCTGCGCGCGCAGCGAACCGATCGACACGCGTGCGCTGCGTTCGGCGATTTCCACCGCTTTCCGGTCGAGGATGCGCTGCAGGATATCCGCGCGTCCGGCATTGATGGCTTGTTGATTCATGATGCTTCGGCAACCCAGTCGTAGGCGCGTTCGACCTTGGCAACGCGGGTGATGTAACGCGTGTACCAGTCGCGCCGACCCCGCGCGCGGGTGGCTGCGTGTTCGCCCTGATGTTTCCAGGTCAGAATGTCGGCTTCGGTGCGCCAGTAACTCACGGTGATGCCCACGCCGTCGGCATCGCGCACCGACTCCGCGCCGAGATAGCCGGGCTGCTGCTGCGCCAGATGCATCATGCGCGCGGAGGCTTCATCGTAGCCTTCAGCGTCATCGCCGTTGCGCAGCGAAGCGAACATCACCGCGTAATACGGCGGCGCAGGGGTGTCGGCGAATCGCTCCGCGATCGACGGATTGCTCACGATGCCGCCAAGGTCTGCGTGGTCACGATGAAGTGCTCAAGCTTTGCGCGCGCATCGCCGCTGGCGAGAGCCATTCGCGCCGCTTCGATGCCGTGCGCGATGCTGTCGGCCGCACCGGCCACATACAGCGCCGCACCCGCATTCAGGCAGACGATATCGCGCGGCAGACCTGGCTTGTTGTTGAGCGCTTCGATCAGCATCGCCTTCGATTCGTCGGCGTTCTCCACGCGCAGATTGCGGCTGGCCGACATGCCGATGCCGAAATCTTCCGGGTGGACTTCGTATTCGCGAACCACGCCATCGCGCAGTTCCGCCACCAGCGACGCCGCGCCCAGGGACAGCTCATCCATGCCGTCGCGGCCCCAGACCACCAGCGCGCGCTGCGCGCCGAGCTCTTGAAGCACGCGCGCCTGGATGCCGACCAGGTCGGGATGAAATACGCCCATCAGAATATTCGGTGCGCCGGCAGGATTGGTCAGCGGACCGAGGATGTTGAACATCGTGCGCACACCCATTTCGCGGCGCACCGGGGCCACCATCTTCATCGCCGGATGATGCATCGGCGCGAACATGAAACCGATCCCGGTGGCTACGATGCAGGCCGCGACCTGTTCAGGCTGCAGCTCGATCTTCGCGCCCAGCGCTTCGAGCACATCGGCGCTTCCGGATTTTGAAGATACGCTGCGATTGCCGTGTTTCGCGACTTTCGCGCCCGCCGCGGCGACCACAAACATGCTGGCGGTGGAGATATTGAAGGTGTGCGCACCGTCGCCGCCAGTACCGACGATATCGACCAGCTGTCCGCGATCGGGCACTTCGACCTTGTGCGAAAACTCGCGCAGCACGGTGGCCGCTGCGGCGATCTCGCCAACCGTTTCTTTCTTCACGCGCAGACCGGTGAGGATCGCCGAGACCATCGCCGGCGAGACTTCGCCGCGCATGATCTGGCGCATCAGATCGACCATTTCATCGTGGAATATTTCGCGATGCTCAATGGTCCGCTGCAGCGCTTCTTGTGGAGTGATGGACATAGATTCCGGCAGCTGCAAGGGATCAGAGATTAGCGTGTTCGAGAATTTCCTGGCCCATGAGGACGCATCCGCCATCCCTCAAACGGAAATACTCGAAACGCATGCGATATTCGCCTTTGTAGATATATCCCAACACTTCCAGCACATCGAAACGCTGCTTTGGATTGGCGGGATTGGCGATTGAGGGAAGCGGCGTGGCGCGACCGGACACTTCGGCGCGATCGTCGTTGCCGGAGTGGAAGGCCAGCAATTTTTTCGCCTGCTCAATCGCTTGCGCAGCGCAAAGGTCGCTGGAAGGTCGGATCGCCGCCGCAGCGCTCCAGGGCAGCAGCGCGCAGAGCGCGAACAACAGGCCATATTGACGGATCATGATTCAGTGCCTCAGAAAATTCTTCAGCAGCGCATGACCGTGTTCGGTCAGGATCGATTCGGGGTGGAACTGCACGCCCTCGACCCGGTGTTCGCGATGACGCAGGCCCATGATCTCCTCAATGGTGCCGTCCTCGTTCTCGGTCCAGGCGGTGACTTCAAGCGCATCGGGCAAGCTATGGCGGTCGACCACCAGCGAGTGGTAGCGCGTGGCCTCGTAACCGTTGGGCAAACCCGCAAACACCCCTTTGCTTTCGTGGCGAATGCGCGAGGTCTTGCCGTGCATGATCCGGCCGGCGCGGACGACATCGCCGCCGTAGGCCTGACCGATACTCTGATGGCCGAGGCAGACGCCGAGAATAGGAATCCGGTCGCCCAGTTCACGGATGACATCCACCGAAACCCCGGCCTCGTTGGGGGTGCGTGGACCGGGCGAAATCACGATCCCCGACGGCTTGAGCGCGTCGATCTGGGCGACCGTCAACTCGTCGTTGCGCACCACCTTCACCTCCGCACCCAGCGTCTGCAGGTACTGCACCAGGTTGTAGGTGAAGCTGTCGTAGTTGTCGATCATCAGCAACATGACATCAGTATCTCTTGAGTCGATATGTATCTTATTCGGAATTTTCAGCACGCGCGATCGGATGCCTACCCATCGCTTTGGGCGATGGAACACCGGTCGCGCTGGCTCAATTGTAATCGGCCCGCCGTGCCTGCGCCGATACGGCTGAAAGAATGCGCCGCTATGCTGGATCAGCTGGGTTCAGTCCGCGAAGTCTCGGGACATGATCGTCACGGCCATGCCGGATGCCTAACACCGGGAATGACGCGGCCAATCCACCCGCTGGTGGCCATACATGCAATGGCGCGTTATCCGCTATGGATTGAAATCGGAAACCCGCCGGCTCAGGCGGCTGTGCGGCAGGAGACGGCCAGGTTGGCTTGGCGAAGCCACGTCGCGAACGGCATGGGCGGGCACTGTTTGCCCGCGCGCTCAAGTTGACGCAGATAGATTTCTTCGCGATGCACCGCCACCGATGGCAGTGCGACAACGCCGACACGGACCTGACGCTTGTGTATGGAACCGCTGCCGAGATAAGACGGCGTGAAATTGACCATCAGCTCGATATCGTCGATGCGGAAGCCTTCCGCTGTCAGCAGCGAAATGAGGTAAAAGCATTCGCCGTCGGGAAGGATGGCGGGCCGTAGCCGGGCTTCCCCGTGGAACAGGTTCGCGGTGGGCGGCGCGATCACGCCCATCGTGACGTGATAGCGCAATTTGTCGTACACCGTTACGCAGACATCGTCGCCGATGCAGATGGTTTCGCCGACGCGGCGGTTGAGGATGAGCATGATGTGAGAACCTCAGGCCCAGACAAGGCCGGACAATGCATGAAACGAATCCGCCGCCGGGCGGACATCCTGGGATATCGATTCGCAGGAAACCTGCAGGGACTTTGGAGCGATGACGCCGATATGGAGATATTCGTCGCAATCCGCTGCCAGCGAGACCGCGTCCCCGGGCAACCAGACTCTGATTTCAACCTCGCCCATGCGGAAACGCCGAACCGCCAGCATGGAAAACAGGTAAGAACGCGCGCCGCTGGGAAGGACGGAAGGCCGCAGGCAGGCATTGTCGAAATAAAGGTCGTCGACCGCAGGTGCGATGACGCTGACCGTGACCCGGCCGCGTTTACGGTCTTGCAAAGTGACGCTCAAATCGTTGCCGATCCGGATGGTTTCGCCGACACGGCACGTCAAAATCAGCACGTCGCACCTCCCTTGTGATCACCACGGCCCCTTGGCATCGGGTCGGTGCCGCCCCTTGAACCCGAGCAGTCGGGCGAACCGTCTTGGCCGCCCCCGATCTGCTTTTTTTCGCAATCCGCGAATTTCAACCTTGATTGCAAGGCAAGATCAAACGTCTGCTTGACCAGAAAGATAGCATTGCTATTTTCCATGTCAATATCTAAAGTTGCACGTGGCTCACCCAGAATCCTGAACTCCATTAGGATGACCGCATGGACAGATACACACGCGCCTTCGCGGAAGCGATGGACACCACGGGCACCCGGAACATCACGGTGGCCGCGCATGCCAGAGTGGGTAGCAACAATGTCTCGCAATGGCGGACCGGACGGCGACCGATTCCCGCTGAACGCGCGGTCGCTATCGCCGCGCTGCTGGGCGTCGCCCCCGAGTGCATCAGTGAAGGCTATGAGCGTCTGCTCCATGCGGGCTACACCCCGCCGCACAAAGCCGCCTCCCTGGGCTCGCGCACCGGCGCATCGCCTGTTGATCACGTCACCATCGAGCGTCTGGCCGAATTCGGCCATGCGGAAGGTCCGGCACGGATTCTGCTGCCGGATTTCCTGGCGCGCAGAAAGATCGGATTGACCGCCATCGAGGAGGTTCGCTGGACCTTCCAGCCTTCGCACGCGATGGCGCCAGAGATCGAGCGACATGCGCTGGTGCTGGTGGATATCGGAGCCACAGCGCATGAGCAGGTCATCGACGGCGGCACCTATGCGTATTCGCTGTGGGGTCGCCCGGACATCCGTCGGCTGCTGATCCGCCGCGATCACTGGCTGGTGCTCGGTTATGGGAAAGATGCGGAATGTACGGAAGTACAGACCTCCGAGCTGCCCAACCTCAGGATCCTCGGCGCGGTCCTCGGCGCGATGTAGACTTGCCCGACATGCCCGGATTTGACGTGTCCGCTCTTTTGTGCGAATAGCGTCTGGGGAAAGCGCAGATATCCATGCGCTATCGGGTTGTCCGGGCTCAAGGATCTAGGGGAAAGCAATGGAAGATGCCAAGTGGAGCGATACCGTCAAAGGCCTGGTGCTGAGCGCCGCCTACTGCGCTTTGTTTCTGGGGGCGTGGTGCCTGTCGTTCGATCAGTGGTATCTGCCTGCGGGCCTGCGCGCGGCGTCCTTGCTGTTCGTCCCTTATCGGTACTGGCCTTATCTGTTCGCAGGCGATGCCGCAGCGCTGTTGGTCATGCGCGTACCGAAGGCGGAGGAGTACACCGCACTGTGGGCTTATCTCAGCCCGTTCCTGCTGATGCCCATGGTGTCGGCGCTGGCCTTGGCGCTGCGGAGGAAGTTCAAGACCGACCAGGACAAGGCCCGCTGGCTGCCGCTGGTGGGGCTGTCGATCGCGCTGTGGTCGTCCATCTCGAACATGGCGCTGAACTACTTTCTGTACGGTCCACGGTCCTCGGTCACGTTCGCCAACCTGTACCGGTATTCGGTCGGGGACTACCTCGGCATCCTGATGGTGATGCTGCCTGTTCTGCTGTTCTTCTCGAGGAAAAATGGGCGAGTCACTCCGGGTCATGCGGTACGCGATACCGTCATTGCAGGCGCCACTATCTTCGTCATTTATTGCATCGCCGGCATCCCCGCGCTGGAAGTCTCGTCCCATCAGGGGCTGCTGATGCTGATGATCCTGCCGGTGGTCGGGCTGACCTTCCGGCATGGCTGGCGGGGCGCTGCCATCGGCATCCTCGCCGTGAATCTGGTGACGGCGATGAAAATCCCCTATATGAATACGCCGGGTACCCACGACGAGGAAATTTTCGTTGTCCAGCAGGCGCTCGCGATCGCGGCGACCGGGCTGTTGACGCTCGGCATGGTGATCTCGGATCTGTTCGACAAGGCCCGCAAAGCGGGTGTGGCCGAAAAAGAGGCGCTGCTGCTCGCGCAGAACAGTTTCCTCTCGAGCGAGAGCAAGCTTCGCGACCAAGTGATCTATATGGCGCAGATGCAGCTGCGTCTCGACGATTACCGCGATGATCTGGTGGACTGGCTGAAACAGCATCGGCATTTCGAGGCCGCCATGGATCTGAATAGTCGAGGCGTCGCCCACGCCCGTTTGTTCGACCAGCAGGCGCTGTCGCTGTATCCGATGCGCATCGAAGCGCAGGGTCTGTATGCGGTGCTGAGCGCGGAGGCGTTCACCGATTTCTGGGCCAACGAGGCTGTCGTGCGCTATCAGCTGCGCGGGCAGCCGAAACGGTTGACGGTGGAACTGCAGCTGGCGGCCTATCGCTGCGTCTGCAACGCATTCGCGCTGTTGTCCGAATGCGACCCGGAACAATACACCGTGAAAACACGGGTTTGGCGGTTCGGCGGCAAACGCGGCATCGCTGTGTTCGTCATCGCCAAACCGACCGCTGCACTACAGAATAGTCAGGCGGGGCTGCTGGCCGCGATGGAGTTGGAGGGACGGATCAAAGCGCATGGCGGCGCTGTCAGGCGCCGCCATGCCAATCGCATCTGCATGTTGCTATCCGAGCCAGTGGATGCGGAGTCGGCAATTCACTGAGTGCCAGCGGGCTGACGGATCAACCAGCGATCCTGACTGCCGCTGCGTACCAGCACCACTTCCAGATCTTTGGACCGATAGACCACTGTACCGGTTCGCGTCGGCTGGTTTGTGGGCGCGATCGATACACGGTCCACGTCAGCGCCGATCGGAAGTACCCAGAACGTGTCATCGATACGCCCCACCGCTGCTCTTACGCGTCCGCCTTTGTCGTTCACCTGAACGTAGCGGATGCCGTCGCGCGCGAACTCGTAGACCTGCCACGCGGGATCGGGCGCCACATCGGCGGTCGCCGGAAACGCATCACCCAGCCCGGCCGTTCCAGCGATCGGCGCGATCGGCAGGGTCGGCGCACCATGGCCATCCGCTGGGCATCCGCATTTGGCGCTCGCGAACGGGCTGACCATCATTGCGCAGAACAGAATGGCGGTAGACAGATAAGGCAGGTAAGACGAATGCTTCAACATGATTTTCTCCTTGATATTCCGTAAACAACGACATTAGCAACGCTATTCGCATTTGCGCAGCAGGGCTAATGATTGGGTGCCCGTCCAGGAATCCCCCCGGGCAGTTCGACGGTATCACCGGAATACATCCCATCGGCACAGTCAATCGCTGGTGAGCTGATAGGACATGTCAGGCGCAGATTTCGATGGCGCGTGGGCCAAGGCTGCGACAGCGCAGTGATTCGGCTGGATTATCAAGAGCGATTCGATGCTTGCACGTGTCAAGGGTACGTACGGGTGCGAATGGCTGGCGCGCTGTCCATCCGGATGGATTACCCATGCGGCACCCACCCGGAAAGCCGGAGATGATGTTCAAAAAAACTGGATGTGTTTACCGGCGACCTGTGGACCCAACGATGCCGCGCGGCTCCCGCCCATCGTGCGCCGGCAATGAAGCTTCCGCAGGCTTGGGGACAATGGGAGACAGCACAGCCTTCCCGGGCAGACTCTTGCGCGGGCCGGGGCGCACGGTCAGCACGAAGCCTTCGGCGGTCTGCGACTCCACCGTCACGCGGAAGGCATAGTCGGACGACACCCAGGTTTCGCCGATCTTGAACATGCTGCCTTCGTTGTTGGCGCGGTTGGCGGGCGGGGTGTCGGCGTCCATGCTCCATGCCGGTTCTTTCCGGGAGGTTTGCACCTCGTGGATGATCACCGCATCGCCTGCCAGACGGTTCTCGTAACTGCCGCCGCGTTTGCGCACTTCAATCGTGTAGTAGCGGGTGGTCTGATCGGCATAGTTGAGGATCAGCATCTGCCGGTTGACCGAACCCGGAAGACTGGCGCGATCCACCGCCACCGAACGCGCCGGTGCGCCGGAAGTGATCGTGAGCTTCCGCGCATCGACGACCCAGCCCAAACGATTCCGCGAATAGATATTGATGTGTTTGGGCAGCGCGCCATAAGTGGCGTTGCTGACCGCGTTGCTCCACGCATCGCTCATCACGTCCCAGGGATTATCGTAAGGGTCGGTGTCGGCATCGGCGTTGTTGGCGTGCGGCAAACCGTAGGCATGGCCCATCTCATGCGAGAGCGGCGCCAGATTGCCGAACGACCACGGCGGGTTCCATGTGGTGCTCCAGCATTTATTGACGCCGTCGAGCGTGGCGCAGCGCCCCCCGCCCCAGGCGTATCCATCCAGATCACCGTTGAACATCATATTCACGCCCTGCACGCCGCCGTTGATCGCGAAGTTCACGTCGGCATCGTGCGCAGCGGTGCAGTCCTGGAACAGTTTTCCGAGGTCTGCGGTGGTCTTGCCGTTGACATCGATGGTGACGTATTCGCCGCGGGTCAGCGGCAGCGTCGCCCAACCGTAAGCGTTGCTGCCCGCAAGATTGATCTGGCCGTACGAAACTTCCTGCCAATAATTGTCGAGTTCGCCGACGGCGTTGCCGTATTGGGACTGGAAAAAACTCCGTGGTTTCTGCTCGGTCGCGATATCGCTGAACTTGCACATCAACGTCACCCAGCTGGTCACGCCGGCGATGCCTTGAGCCGCCTGTGCGACGGCGCGTCCGCGGGTGCGCAAAGATGCGGATGATGCGATCGTGGGTACAAGATCATCGATCGGGACGATGGCATCGATGCGGCGCATGGGCCGGCCCGTACTCGACTTCCCTGCAACCCGCACCGTGGACACCGCGATACGCCGACCGTACAGCGCATAGAGATCCTCGGCGGTACGCAGTGCCTGTCCGGTATCCAGCGCGCGACGTCCGCCGGTGTCGTCCACCAGCGTCGCACGGAACAGCGCGCCGGGACCGTCGCTGGCCTTGGCCTGCGCAGCGGGATCGCCCCACTGAAGTTCCAGTCGACCCACCATGACCTGCGGTGCATCCGCAGCTGATCGGGCGGAGGACGCATCCATGCGACGTGCGGCATCGGCCTGCATACCGCAGCCAAGCGCGAGAAGGGTCAACAGGGATGCGAGGGTTCGCATGAGCCACTCCGTCAATGTCAGCGTCCGGATCGTAGCACCGCCGGCATCGGCAAGCCGGGACCGATGCCCGGTTCCGGCGTCCGGTAAGCTGTCCCGATCCACCGCTCATCGATGATCCATCCGCCGCCATGCCTTATCTCGAACTGTCCCTGCGCTGCCTTGAATCCGAACAGCCGCGCTATGAGCAAGCGCTGGAGGATGTCGGCGCGCTTGCGGTCACCCTGCTCGATGCCGATGCCGAGACGCCGAACGAACGCGCGATCCTGGAACCCGGCGTCGGCGAGATGCCGATCTGGGGCGAGGTGGCGCTGTCGGCGCTGTTCGATGCCGACGCCGATCCCCTGCTGCTGCTGGCGGCACTCGACGCTTTCGACCCGGGTCTGGACTGGTCCCAGGCTGGTTTCCGCAAAGTCGAGGATCAGGACTGGGAGCGGGCCTGGATGGATCAGTATGTGCCGCTGCACTTCGGCGCGCGCACGTGGATCGTGCCTTGGAATCAGGACCTGCCGGAAGGTGCGGACGCGGCCGATGCCGCAGTGATCCGGCTCGACCCCGGCCTGGCCTTCGGCTCGGGCACGCATCCCACGACCTCGCTATGCCTGCAATGGCTGGACGATCTCGCGGCAAGCGGCACGCTGCAGGGCGGCACCGTGCTGGATTTCGGCTGCGGCAGCGGCATTCTCGCGCTGGCCGCACTTAAACTCGGCGCCGCACGCGCGGTTGCTGTCGACAACGATCCGCAGGCGATTCTCGCCACCCGCGACAACGCCGAGCGCAATGACGTCGGCAACCGTATTTCGGTCCATCTGCCCGACGACGAACCGTCCGCAACGGCGTACCCCATCGTCGTCGCCAATATTCTGGCGTCGGCGCTGGACACCTTGGCCGACACGCTGGCCGCACGCGTCGCGCCCGGCGGTCGCATCGCGCTGTCGGGCATCCTGATCGGACAGGAAGATGCGCTGCTGGTGCGGTACGGCGCGTGGTTCGATGATCTGCGCGTAGCCAATGAAGACGACTGGGTGCGGATCGATGGCGTTCGCAGCGCCGCGCGCGCCTTTTGATTGACTCGTGATTGAATAGCGCCATGTTCATCAACTGTCCCTATTGCAGCGCACTGGTCGCGACCGATCCGATCACCGATCTGCCGCCCACGCATTGCCCGCAGTGCAAGAGCCTTTTGCGCCGCGACGAGACGGTCGACGACGATGACAGCGCGCCGGCGCCGATCGATCTGGGCGATCTGCTGGAACCCTCTACCGCCGAGACGGCCCAGGCTGCGATGCACGACACGGTGCACACGGACATGCGCTTGGACACGGACGACATGACGGCTCAGATGACGGACGACATCGCGACCGACATCGAAGCGAAGCTTCTTTCCGACGAAGACGCCATCGACAACACCCCAGATGACATCGCCGATATCGCGCCCATCGCACAGTCCGTCGCCGCAGTCGTGGCGCCTGTACCGCCGAAGCACAGCGTGCGGAACGCACCGAGTTTCGTGCGTGGCGTTCAGAGCACACCAGCAGGCCCGCGTGAACGCTGGCTACCCGCAGTCGCGGCGATGCTCGCGCTGCTGCTGGGGCTGCAATGTGTATTGGCCGACCGCGCCCGCTTGGCCGCAGAGCCGCAGTGGCGTCCGGTATTGAGCGTGCTGTGCAAGACGCTGTTCTGCGATCTGCCGCCATGGCGCGAGCCAGCGGCCTTCACGCTGCTGCAGCGCGATGTGCGTCAGCACCCGGGCATTCCCGGTGCGCTGCGCGTATCGGCGACATTCCGCAACGATGCGCGCTGGCCGCAGCCTTGGCCGCAGCTGCGGCTGACCTTGTCCGACGTCAACGGCAGGCCCGCGGGCGAACGCAGTTTCAGCGTGAATGAATACCTCGGCGGTCCGCCGGGTCAAGCAGAACTTGCCAACGGCGAAAGTGCGACCATCGCGATGGATATCCTCGAACCGGCCGCACGCATCGTCGCCTACGATTTCAGTTTTCGCTGAGTCGATTTTCGCTGCGTTACTTTTCGCTGAATCCGCGAAAGCGCCGCGACGCATCACAACGCGAAAGCGATGGATGTCCGGCCAATGGATGCGCGCCTCGGTTTCACGGCCGTTACAACCCGGACCGCACCGCCACTCATCGGGAAACACGTCTGCTATCGCATGATTGATCGCGATCCGCCGTGGCGGCGGACGGCGGCGCAGGCTAGACTCACTGCCCCTTGTCGCATCGCGACGGGATGCGGCCACGGACGGGGCCTTGCGAACACGTACCACCTGAGAGACCGTGCTTGAACGCCGAACGCCACGACGCCCCAACCCGCTCTGCACGCATACCGCTGCGTGACCATGTCGCGAACTCGGTCCGCCGCTACATCGGCGACCTCAATGGCTCCGACACCGCGAATCTGTATGAGATCGCGCTGCGCGAACTCGAAATTCCGCTGTTCGCCGAAGTGCTTGAGCACTGCGACGGCAACCAGAGCCGCGCCGCGGCGATGCTGGGCATCCATCGCGCCACGCTGCGCAAGAAGCTGAAAGACTACGGGCTGGGTTGAATCCGGGCCCTGCTCCATGCGCTCTTGCATGGGCTGTTCCATGGCGGACCGCCTATAATCGCGCTTTTCCGGCCTTCGTCCGCCCATGACTTCTTCGCACTTGCCCGGCGCACCGGTAACGATCCGTCGCGCGCTGCTGTCCGTGTCCGACAAGACCGGCCTGCTCGAACTCGCCCGCGCCCTTGCCGCACGCAACGTCGAACTGCTGTCCACCGGCGGCACCGCCAAAGCCATCCGCGACGCCGGCCTGCCGGTGCGCGATGTCAGCGAAGTCACCGGTTTTCCGGAAATGATGGACGGCCGCGTCAAGACTCTGCATCCGCGGGTACACGGCGGCCTGCTGGGCCGCGCGGGCATCGACGACGCGGTGATGGCCGAACACGGCATCGGTGCGATCGATCTGCTGGTGCTGAATCTGTACCCGTTCGAGGCGGTGTCGGCTAATCCCGACAGCACGATGGACCAGATCATCGAGAACATCGATATCGGCGGCCCGGCGATGCTGCGTTCCGCCGCGAAAAACTACGCGCGCGTCGCGGTCGCTACCGATCCGGCGCAGTACGCAGGGATTCTCGACGAATTGAACGCGGGCGACGGCGCGCTGTCGGCCAAGACGCGCTTCGCGCTGTCGGTAGCCGCGTTCAACCGGGTTGCGCAATACGACGCCTGTATCAGCAACTATCTGTCGTCGATCCAGGACGACGGCAGTCGGGCGCTGTTTCCGGCCCAGAGCAACAGCAATTTCGTGAAAGTGATGGACCTGCGCTACGGCGAAAACCCGCACCAGCAGGGCGCGTTCTACCGCGACCTGTGGCCGGTGTCGGGCACGCTGGCCACCTTCACCCAGCTGCAGGGCAAGGAGCTGAGCTACAACAATCTGGCCGACGCCGACGCGGCGTGGGAGTGCGTGCGCCAGTTCGAGGCGCCTGCGTGCGTGATCGTCAAACACGCCAACCCGTGCGGCGTGGCCGAAAGCACGGACTGCGGGCAGGCCTATGAATTTGCTTACGCTACCGACCCCACATCGGCGTTCGGCGGCATCATCGCGTTCAACGTCAAGCTGGACGGCGCGACCGCGAAAACCATTCTCGACCGACAGTTCGTCGAAGTGCTGATCGCACCGGATTTCGACGAGGCCGCGCTCGACTACGCCAAGAAAAAAGCCAACGTCCGCGTGCTGCGCATCGCGCACGGCGACGGCCGCAACAACATCGACATCAAGCGCGTCGGCTCGGGCCTGCTGATGCAGACCGCCGACATTCGCGAAGTGACCACGGATGAGCTGAAGGTCGTAACCAAACTCGCACCGACTGCCGCGCAGCTGGGCGACCTGCTGTTCGCCTGGCGCGTGGCGAAATACGTGAAGTCGAATGCAATCGTCTACGCAAAAGACCTGCGCACCGTCGGCGTTGGCGACGGGC
>JANOXT010000423.1:0-4299 GCA_031418555.1 Lysobacterales bacterium
AAAACTTGGGCGATAAACTGTACCTGGGCCGGGGTTATATCACCGGGGGGGGGGGGGGGGCCCCGGTTTGTTTTTTTAAAATTTGGGGCGGCCCATGGCGGCTCCCGCCGCTCCCACAGACGCCGCTTCCAAAAAGCAGTGCATCAGAACTCCGCGTGCCCCGGCGCGCGCGGGAACGGAATCGCGTCGCGGATATTGTTCAGGCCGCAAACGTAGACGACCAGACGCTCGAAACCGAGGCCGAAACCGGCATGCGGCACGGTGCCATAGCGGCGGAAGTCGCGGTACCAGCCATAAAGCGACTGATCCAGGCCGAACTGGGCGATGCGCGCATCCAGCACGTCAAGACGTTCCTCGCGCTGCGACCCACCGATGATCTCGCCGATGCCCGGCGCCAGCACGTCCATCGCGGCCACGGTTTTGCCGTCGTCGTTGAGGCGCATATAGAACGACTTGATGTGCTCGGGGTAGTTCATCACCACCACCGGGCGGCCGACGTGGGTTTCGGTCAGCCAGCGCTCGTGTTCGGTCTGCAGATCCAGGCCCCATTCGACCGGGAAGTCGAATTTCTGCTTCGCGTCCTGCAGCAGCTTCACCGCATCGGTGTACTGGATGCGCTCGAAAGGCGCATCGACGAACGCTTCCATCCGGGTGATCGCGTCCTTTTGCACGCGTTCGGCGATGAACGCCATATCGTCGGCGCGTTCGTTCAGCACGGCGCGGAACAGATACTTCAGGAAGTCTTCGGCCAGATTGGCGTCGTCGTTGAGATCGGCGAACGCGATCTCCGGCTCGATCATCCAGAATTCGGCGAGGTGCCGCGAAGTGTTGCTGTTTTCGGCGCGGAAGGTCGGGCCAAAGGTATAGACCTTGCTCAGCGCGAGGCAGTAGCCCTCGACGTTGAGCTGGCCGGATACGGTGAGAAAGGCTTCTTTGCCGAAGAAATCCTTCGAGAAATCGATATTGCCGTCGGCGGTCTTCGGCAGATTCATCATGTCCAGCGTGGAGATCCGGAACATCTGCCCGGCGCCTTCCGCATCCGAGGTCGAAATGATCGGCGTGTTGACCCAATAGAAGCCGTTCTCGTGGAAATAACGATGGATCGCCTGCGCCAGACAGTGGCGGATGCGGGTGACGGCGCCAAACAGATTGGTGCGCGGGCGCAGATGTGCGACTTCGCGCAAAAACTCCAGCGTGTGCGGCTTGGGCTGGATCGGGTACGTTTCCGGGTCTTCGACCCAACCGACCACTTCAACGGCTGTCGCCTGGATCTCGAAACTCTGGCCCTTGCCCTGCGAGGCCACCAGCGTGCCGGTGGCGACCACCGCACAGCCGGCGGACAGGCGCTTCACTTCGGATTCGTAGTTGGCTAACGCATCGGTGGCAACGATCTGGATCGGCGCGAAGCACGAGCCGTCGCTGACCTGGACGAAGCTGAGCGCGGTGGAATCCCGGCGGGTGCGGACCCAGCCCTTCACGGTCACTTCAGTGCCGATGCCGGCCTTCCCGGCCAACGCTGCTTGGATGCTGCTGAACGCCATCGCCTTGATTTCCTGCGCCATCGCGCCGATATGGGGTGAGCCGCCAAGTTTAACTGAGATAGAATCGCCCACATGACCATTTCCCTCGCTCCTGCCGCCCTGCAGCGTATTCAGGGCTATCTCATCGACTCGCCCGGCGCGCTCGGCCTGCGTTTCGGCGTCAAGCGCACCGGCTGCTCCGGCTGGAGTTATGTGGTGGATCTGGCCCGCGAAGCCAAGCCGGGCGATGTGGTCACCGAGCAGGACGGTATCCAGGTGTTCGTTGACGCCGACAGTCTGGCGCTGGTCGACGGCACCCAGATCGATTTCCTCAAGCACGGCCTGAGCGAGCAGTTCGTGTTCCGCAACCCCAACGTCAAGGCCGAATGCGGCTGCGGCGAAAGCTTCACCACCGACGCCGACCGCGCAGCCTGACTTCCGCCATATCCCCCGGGTGTTCGGGGAGATAAACTCCGGCCTTGATCCGCGTCGGAGCGTTCTGATGATCCGTAGCTTGTTCCGCACCTTTGCATGCGCGGTTGTCCTTTTGGTCACAACGATCGGCCCCGCATCGGCGCAGGTCCAGCACACCGATGAAGGCAAACGCCTGCACGCGTTTTTCGCTGAAGAATGGGAGCGGGGTCTGCGCGAAAATCCCGAGTCGGCCTCGTTCGAAGGCGACCGCCGCTATAACGACCGCTGGGCCGACAACAGTCTCGAAGCGATCGCCGCCAGCGAAGCCGCCGACCGCGAGGCGCTGGCCCGGTTGAAGCGCTTCGACCGCAGCAAGCTCAGTTCGGCCGACCAGCTCAACTTCGACACCTTCCTGTGGTTGCAGGAAAAAACCGTACAGCGGCAGACGTTCCGCGAGTATCTGCAGCCCATCGGACATCAGGGTGGAGTGCAGAATGCGGATGGCATTGTCGAAGGCCTGGCGTTCGACGAAACCCGCGATTATCGCGACTGGCTGGCGCGGATGCGCGCGCTGCCCAAAGTCATCGACCAGACCATTGCGCTGATGCGCGAAGGCGTAAAGGCCGGCAATGTGCCGCCTCGCGTACTGATGCAGCGCGTCCCCGCGCAGATCGCGACGCAGATCGTCGGCGACCCGACCGCCAGCCCGTTTTACCGGCCATTCGCAAAGTTCTCTGCGGGCGTGCCGGAATCCGAGCGTGCGGCGCTGCAAGCCGAAGCCCGCGAGGTGATCGCACAGCAGATCGTGCCGGCCTACCGCAAGCTGCAGGTTTATTTCAGCGACGATTATCTGCCGAAGACCCGCACCGGCACCGCAGTGGCGGATCTTCCCAACGGCAAGGCGTATTACGACTTCCTTGCCGGTTATTACACCACCACCGGTCTGAGTGCCGACGAGATCCACGCGATCGGCCTGAAGGAAGTCGCGCGGATCCATGCCGAGATGGAGAAGGTCAAGACCGAAGCAGGTTTCAAGGGCACACTGCCCGAGTTCTTCAATTTTCTGCGCACCGATCCGCGTTTCTTCGAGAAGACGCCGGAGGCGCTGCTCACCCATTACCGCGCCATTTCAAAGCGCATCGATCCGGAGCTGGTGAAAGTCTTCCGCACCATTCCGCGCCAGCCCTACGGCGTGCGCCCGATTCCCGACAATATCGCGCCCGACACCACGACCGCCTACTACCAGCAGGGCGCCAGCGACGGCAGCCGCGCGGGCTTTTACTACGTCAATCTGTACAAGCCGGAAGTGCGGCCGACCTGGGAAATGATGCCGCTGTCGCTGCACGAAGCGGTGCCGGGCCATCACTTCCAGTTCGCGCGTGGGCTTGAATTGCCGGATGCGCCGATGTTCCGCAGAACCGCGTATTTCGTCGCGTACGGCGAGGGTTGGGGCCTGTATGCGGAACAGCTTGGCTTCGATATGGGTCTGTACGACGACCCCTACGACCACATGGGTCAACTGGCCTACGAAATGTGGCGCGCGGTGCGGCTGGTGGTGGACACCGGCATGCACGCGAAGAGCTGGAGCCGTGAGCGCGCCATCGCCTATTTCAAGGACAACGCGCCCAAGACCGATCAGGACATCGTCAACGAAATCGACCGCTATATCGGCACGCCGGGGCAGGCGCTGGCCTACAAGATCGGCCAGATGAAGATTTCCGAGCTGCGCGCGCGGGCAAAGCTGGCGCTGGGTCCGACATTCGATGTGCGCGACTTCAACGATGCCGTGCTCGAAACCGGCTCGGTGCCGCTGCAGACCCTGGAACGGCATATCGATGGGTGGATCGCCGAACGGCGCTGATGACCGGTCCGGTCAGAGCAGCCTCCAGGCTGCTGCGCCGTTGCCTTTGCGAAACAACGGGCTGAAGCCCGTTTTATCGGGGCTGCGATACTGCATTGGCAGCGTTTGCGGGGCTTGGATTTGCGCCCAAGTCCTTGAACTGACATAATTTCCGGCTCTTCCGCTTCCGCGGAAGACCTTGCCCTACCGTCGCCGATCCGGCCCCGCGGGGGCTTTCGGTGGGCAATTTCGCCTGTCGATATCCACAAGGACACACTGCATATGCGTCATTACGAAGTCGTCTTCATGGTCCATCCGGACCAGAGCGAACAGGTGCCGGCGATGATCGAGCGCTACAAGTCGCTGGTCGAATCCGGCAGCGGCACGATCCACCGTCTCGAAGACTGGGGCCGCCGCCAGCTTGCCTATCCCATCCAGAATCTCGTCAAAGCCCATTACGTGATGATGAACATCGAGATCGATATCGCTGTTCTCAACGAACTGGTCGACACCTTCCGCTTCAAC
>JANOXT010000424.1:0-8001 GCA_031418555.1 Lysobacterales bacterium
CCGAAAGGATCGAAGCCGAAAGGATCGAAGCCGAAAGGATCGAAGCCGAAAGGATCGAAGCCGAAAGGATCGAAGCCGAAAGGATCGAAGCCGAAAGGATCGAAGCCGAAAGGATCGAAGCCGAGCGCATCGAAGCCGAACGCGTCGAAGTCGAACGGATCGAAGCTGCGCTTAGCGGGCAAACGACCCAATCGTTTCACGTGCGCGAAGAAGAGCGTATGGAAGCCGTACGTCGCGAAGCGGAGCTGCTGGAAGCGGAGCGGCTGTTGGCCGAGGGCGTCGAACCGGAGCAGGGCGAACATATCGAACTGCCGGCGTTCGCCGATTTCGGCGACATGCCTGCAGCGATTCCGCCCGCCGCCTCTGTGGTGGCGGAGACCGCATCTGCAGTCGATGCGCCGACGATTCTGGTCGGCGCAAACGTGGTCGACCCGGACGTCGGTCTGGACATGTCCGATCTCGATTCCGATCTGGTCGATATCTTCGTCGAGGAAGGCCACGACCTGCTCGACCATTCCGACCAGATGCTGGTTCGTCTGCGCGAGCGCTCCGACGACCGCGATGCCATCATCGGCCTGCAGCGCGATCTGCATACGCTCAAGGGCGGCGCGCGCATGGCCGGAATCATGGCTATCGGCGAACTCGGCCACGCCATGGAATCGTTGCTCGAAGCCGCGGCGGAGCACCGTCTGCAGCTCGAAAAACAGGATATCCCGCTGCTGGAGCGCGGTTTCGATCGCCTGCATACGATGGTCACCCGCGTGGGCGACCGTCGCGCGGTGGCGATGCCCGACATCCTCATCACCGCGTTCGATGCGCGGGCGATCGGCATTCCGGTCGAGCTGCCTGTCGAAGTGCCGTTGGTCGAGACGTCGTTGGTCGAGATGCCGGCCGCCTTCAATGCGGAGCTGGTGGACGACACTGTCGACGAAACGGCCCACGAACACACTGCGGTTGCTGAAGCCGACGTCGTGGAAGCCGACGCAATAGAAGCAGATGCTGCTGAAACCGGTGCAGCTGAGGCAGCCACATTCGCTTCCGGCGAGACTGTTCCTGACCAAGCGGCGTCCGAAGAGAATCTCTCCGAACAGCGTCTTCCCGAAGCGTCCGATCTCGAAGCCTTCTCTATGGAAGAGCTCGCCGCGGGCGAGTTCGCCTTCGAAGACTTCAGCTTTGAAACACCGGCGCCTCAAACGCCGGTGGACGAGTTTGTCTTCGTCGACGGAACGTCTGCGCCAGACGACGCGAACGAGCTGGTCGAACAGACGCTGGTCGAGCACACCTTCACCGAAAACGCGTTCAGCGACGAAGCCATCTCCGAATTTCGCGCGCCGCCCGAATCCGCAGCGAGCGCCGAAACGGGCGCCGCGGACGATGCGACCGCTATCGATACTGCCGAAGCAGTTCAGGACGATGTCGCTGTCGCTGTTGCGGCGCCTTCAGTACCCAGCTTCACGCCGCTGCCCGCACTGAAGCCGCTGTCCGTACCGATGGAGTTCGGCGTCAGCGATGATGACGATGTCGGCCTGCGCGGTTCGCAGGAGCAGGTCCGCGTTCGCGCCGAGCTGCTCGATCGTCTGGTGAACTACGCCGGCGAAGTCGCGATCTACCGGTCGCGTCTTGAGCAGCAGTTGGGCGCGTTCCGCGGCGCCACCGCCGAAATGGAGCAGACCAACACCCGTCTGCGCGACCAGCTGCGCCGCCTCGATATCGAAACCGAAGCGCAGATCATCGCCCGCTATCAGCGCGAGGGCGAAACCCGCGACGCGACCTTCGACCCGCTGGAACTGGACCGCTTCTCGAATCTGCAGCAGCTGTCGCGTGCGCTCGCAGAAACCGCAGCCGATCTGGGAAGCCTGCACAGCACGCTCGACGACCTGACCCAGGGGTACGAGACCCTGCTGCTGCAGCAGTCGCGCGTGAGCTCCGAGCTGCAGGAAGGTCTGATGCGCACCCGCATGGTGCCGTTCGACACTGTGGTTCCGCGCCTGCGCCGCGTATTGCGCCAGGCCGCGACCGATACCGGCAAGCAGGTCCAGCTCAAGCTGGACGGCGCGCAGGGCGAACTGGACCGCAACGTGCTGGAACGCATGACCGCGCCGCTGGAGCACATGCTCCGCAACGCGGTTGCGCATGGTCTCGAACTGCCCGCGCAGCGCAATCAGGCCGGCAAGTCAGAAGAAGGCTACGTACTGGTTTCGGTGCGCAAGGAAGGTTCGGAAGTCGTGCTGCAGATCAGCGACGACGGCAACGGTCTCGACCGCAGGGCGATCCGTGCCCGCGGCGAACTGCGCGGCCTGGTCCGCAAAGGCGCCTTGCTTTCGAATGCGCAGCTCGATGCGCTGATTCTGGAACCCGGATTCTCCACCGCCGAGGAAGTGAGCCGGCTCGCCGGTCGCGGCGTCGGCATGGATGTGGTCGCCAGCGAAGTCCGTCAGCTCGGCGGCACCCTGGATATCCATTCCGAGAAGGGCACCGGCACCGTCTTCACGCTGCGTTTGCCGCAGACGCTCGCCGTCACCCAGGCCGCATTCGTGCGCATCGGCGAAACCACGTTTGCGGTGCCGATCGCTTCGGTTCGCGGCGTCGGCCGCATCCGTCGCGAAGAGCTGGCCAAGGGCGACCTCACCAGCTATCGCTACGGCAATGAAGAATACGTGCTGCACGATCTGGGCAAACTGCTCGGACATGCGCCCGCGAAGGCCGAAGGCCAGCTGCAGATGCCGCTGCTGCTCACCCGCTCGGGCGATCTGCACATCGCGGTCACCGTTGACCAGATCATCGGCAACCGCGAAATCGTGGTGAAGCCCATCGGCCCGCAGGTCGCATCGATTCCAGGCATTTTCGGCGCCACCATCATGGGCGATGGCAGTGTCATGGTGATCCTCGACATCGCGCCGCTGGTGCGCCGTCAGGCCGCCCTGCTGCCGGAGATCGAAGAAGAAGCGCCGCAAGCCGCCAGCGAACAGCGCGCAGATCCGCAGGTCATGGTGGTCGACGATTCGTTCACCATGCGCAAGGTCAGCAGCCGCGTGCTTGAGCGAAACAACTTCGTGGTGGTGTCCGCGAAGGACGGCATCGATGCGCTGGAACGCATGGCCGAAGTGGTTCCAGACCTGATGCTGCTCGACATCGAAATGCCGCGTATGGACGGCTATGAGTTGGCGACCATCATGAAAGCCGACCCACGCCTGGCCAACGTGCCGATCATCATGATCACCTCGCGTACCGGCGATAAACATCGCCAGCGCGCGATGGACATCGGCGTCGATCGCTATCTGGGCAAGCCCTATCAGGAGAACGAATTGATGCGCAATGTGTTCTCCCTGCTGGAGACGGTGAGGCCCGATGCCTGACCAGTTCGCCACAGGAGCAATGCCGCGCGTCGTGCTGCTGGCGCGCGCAGGAAAGGCCGCCGACAACATCGCAGACGCCCTGCGCCAGGCCGGCGCCGAACTGTTGCTGAGCGCGGACCCGGCGCACACCGACGAAGCCGCGCTGCGTGCGCACGATCCGCAGGTGGTGCTGGTGGCGCTTGAGCCCAGCATCGAAAGCGCGCTCGAAAAATTCGACGAGCTGTTGATGGATCCGGCCCTGACCGTCATTTACGACGAAGCCGATCTCGCCGCGCATCGCGCCGGCTGGGATGCGGCGCGATGGGTCCGGCATCTGTCGGCGAAGCTGCGCCGCGACACCAACGTGTTGCCGCCCGGGACCGAGAGCGACCACGACTGGCAGCCGTCTCCGGGGCAGATCCCGAAGCCTGCAGCAGCCTATTCGGATATGGATCTTGCGATGTTCACGCGTGAAGCCGCCGCCAGCGCGCACAGCGTGCCGAGCGACGGCATGCCGGTGGAGTTCCCGCCGGCGCTGAAGGACATGCTGTCGCTGGATAACGCGCTGTTCGATGCGATTCCAGAAGCGCATCCCGTGCCGTTACCGGCGCAGCAGCCGCCTCCGTTACCGCCGGTCGCATTCGAGACCGAATCCATCCGGACCGAATCCTTTGAACTCGTATCGTTCGAAGCGTTACCTTCTGAAGCGTTATCGTCCGAAGCTGCTTCGACGGGAACTGCGTCCTTCGACGCCGTTGCTTCGCCGGCAGCGGTCGTCACGGGGATGATCGAAGGCGATGCCGTTGCCTTGGACGCGCTGACGATGGACGAAGCCCCGGCGCATCATCGGTCTTTCGAAAGCGTGTCGCTTGACACCATGCAGATCGAAAGCATGGAACTCGAGAATATTCCGCTTGAAAGCATGACTCTCGAAAGCATGACTCTGGAAAGCATGCCGCTTCAAAGCATGCCGCCTCAAGGCATGCGCTTCGACGAAGGTGTGCCAGACGACGATTCCGCTGCATCGGCCGCAAGCGACGTCGTGCCGATGCATCTCGACGACGATGCGTTTTTTCTCGAAGAACTCTCGACCGGCGATTCGGTATCGCTGGACAGCGAAGTTCCGTCGACGCGATTCGATGGCGGTTTCGATACCGATCTGGATTTTGAAGATGATGCCGAACACGCTACGGCTCCAGTCGCCGCCGCACCGCGCGTCTTCGAAGAGGTGTTGTCGTTCGAGTCGTTGATCGCCGACAGCATGACCACGGCCGAAGCCGTGCCGGTGCCTGCGGCCGAACGCATCCAGCCCGCGCCCCATCCCGCGCTTTCGCTCGAAGGTCTTTCGCTGGCGCCGGTGGACGAATCGCCCGCGGTGCTGGAAAAGCCTGCCGCCGCGTCGCATGCGCACGATCTGTCGGCGCTGGAAGCGCGTATTTCCAGCCTGTCGCTGGTTGATCTGGACGACGGCCCATCGGAAAAGCCAGCCGCGCTCCAAGCCGGCAGCAGCGTGATCGGCGTCGTGCTGGTGGAAGCCGGTTTGGGCGGCCCCGATCCCGCGCGTCAGCTGCTGTCGTCGATCCCCGCCGAGTTTCCTGCCGTGGTGCTGGTCCGTCTGCACCTGCAGGGCGGCCGTTATGACCGTCTGGTCGCGCAGATGCAGCGCGCTGCGGCGCTGCCGGTCGCACTGGCCCAGAACGGCGCCGGCGCGACCCCGGGCACCATCTATTTTCTACCCGACGGCATCGGCTTGGCCGCGCATGCGGGTGGGCTCGAATTCACTGCCGACGGCGCCGGTGCCGAATCGGTATTCGACGCCTTGCCCGCCGGCGACAGCGCGGTGGTATTTCTCAGCGGCAGCGATATGCAGCTGGTCGACACCGCGATGACCGCCGCCGCGCGCGGCACGCTGGTGATCGCGCAGTCTGCGGAAGACTGCTACGACGGCGCGGCCTGCGCCGAGCTGCGCAAACGCGGCGCCGTTTCCGGGCTGCCCGCAGAGCTTGCCGGCCGGCTCGCGTCGCGCTGGCCCAGTTGATCCGATTCCACGACGCGCACAGACGAGTATTGCCGTGAACCCCGCGAACACCAACGACATCCGAGGCGTGCTGATCCAGATCGCCGGCTCGCAGCTGCTGCTGCCGAACGCCGCGACGGTCGAAGTGCTGTCGTACGCCGATCCCGAACCCCTTCCCAACGCACCGGAGTGGCTGCTGGGGCAGATCCGCTGGCGCGGCTGGCGGCTGCCGCTGGTGTCATTCGCACGGCTCTCCGGCACCCATACCGAAGGCGCCGCCATCGGCACCAAGGTGATCGTCATCAAAGCATTGGGCGGCGATCCGAAGCTGCCTTACTTTGCCCTGGTGGCGCAGGGTTTCCCGCGCCTGGTGACCATTTCGCGCGACAACCTCATCGTCGACAGCGAGCATGACGAAGTGATGCCAGAAGGCATCCGCCTGCGGGTGATGTTCAACGAGGACGTGGCGCTGGTGCCCGATCTGGATGCCGCCGAGCGGATGATCGCCGAAGTGCTGCAGCAGGCAGCGTAACGATCTGCTGATAGGGTGCGCCTTGGCGCACCAGTGCAGCGTTGCCAATTGCTTCTGATATTGATCGAAACCGTCTCGGTGATTGCAAGTCTCTGCCGCAGAGCTTCAATCAAAGCCCCAAGTGCCACCTGCGAATCCGCGCTTATCGATTTTCAGTCGTTGTTCTCTGAAGTCTTCGGGCGCGTCCTAAATCACGTTCTGCAGCTTTTTGGTTGCCCTGCTGTTGGTATGCTTTCGCCCTGGTTTCGTAGAGCTGCGGATCTTTCGGCGAAAGACGAATCGCTTCGTCTAAATCCACCAAAGCGCCCTTGCTGTCGCCGGCCTGCAGTTTGTGGCGCCCTCGTGCCGCAAACCATGCATAAGGTGTCGGATCGAACAATGGTGGGCTGTCGATCAGTCGCGTGCAGGCATCAATCGCTGCTTGCACATCAGTTGGACGCATCACACAGATCTTGATGTCCTGATTGCCATTCGAGCATCCCGCGACGCTTGCAGCCAGCAGCCCGCATATCGCAGCAATAACGATTTTTTTGAGTTTCATCGTCAGACCTTCTCTTGATTGGTTTTTACAGGGGTCGATGACTCGAATTTAAATCTTCAGCAAAGATATCTCGAGAACATTCCCACCCTATAGCGTCGAATGTACGTGAACAGGATCAAACTTTGCGCGATAGCGTAGACGACGGTTTTTTAGGCTGGGCCCTGGCCCACCAAGGCAGCGTTGCCGATTGCTTCAAACAGTGATCGAAACCGCTGCGATCGCTACAAACGCTTTGCCGGACGCTGGTTACAGATCTCCGAATTTAGCCTGCAGCGCCGCGATCGCGGCCAAGCCTGCGGTCTCTGTGCGCAGCACGCGCGGGCCGAGCCGCAGGCCGCTGAAGCTGGCATTGCGCAGCATCGTGCGGTCTTTCTCCGACCACCCGCCTTCCGGGCCGATCCCGATCACGATACCCGCAGCCCCGACCGCCGACAGCGTATCGAAGCGATGTTCGCCCAGCGGATCGAGCGTGAGCTTCAACGCCTCCACGTCCAACGGTGCGGTCGCTTCCGATAAGCTGCTTGGCGGCAGCAATTCCGGGATCCGCGCGCGACCGCTCTGTTCGCAGGCCGATGCGACGACGCTGCGCCAATGTGCGATGCGTTTCTCCAGGCGCTCGCCGTCGAGCCGCACTTCGGTGCGGTCGGCGAATACCGGCGCGATTGCGGCCACGCCAAGCTCGGTCGCCTTCTGGATGATCAAATCCATTTTCTCGCCGCGGGCGATGCCCTGCAGCAGCACGAGGCGCAGCGGCGATTCGTTGCCGACGACCCGCATCGCGTCCACGACGGCTTCGACCCCGCGCTTGCCAGCGCTGAGCAGGGTCGCGTCGTAGTCGTGTCCGTCGCCGTTGAACAATACGCAGGTGTCGCCCTCGTGCAGGCGCAGCACGCGGACGAGGTGCGCGCCCGCGCTTTCCGGCAGCACAACGCGTGCGCCGGGTGCCAGAGGCAGGTCGACGAAGACGCGGGTCAAGCGCATGCGGTGGCCTCTTCGATGGATGCCAGCGTGGTTTCGGCAAGCAGCTGCAGCTGCGCATCGTCGATGCAGTAGGGCGGCATCCAGTACAGCACATCGCCCAGCGGACGCAGCAGCACGCCGCGGGCCAGCGCTGCGCGATAGGCGCGCAGACCGATCCGCAGCGCTGCATCGAACGGGGTGCGCCTGTCGCCGTCGCGGGTGAGTTCGAAGGCGACGATCATCCCGGCCTGCCGCGCGTCGGCGACATGGCGATGCTGGCCGATGTCGGCCGCAAGCCGGCGCATCTTCGCGGAGGTATCGCGATTGCGCGCCAGCACATCGTCGCTGGCGAAGATATCCAGCGACGCCAGCGCCGCCGCGCAGGCCAGCGGATTGCCGGTGTAGCTGTGCGAATGCAGAAACGCGCGCTCGCGTGAATCGTCCAGAAAGCCGTCGTAAATGTCCTGCGTCGCCAGCACCGCCGACAGCGGCAGCGCGCCGCCGGTCAGGCCTTTCGACAGACACAGCAGATCCGGCATCACCCCGGAGTCCTCGCTTGCGAACATCGGCCCGGTGCGGCCGAAACCCACCGCGATCTCGTCTGCGATCAGCAGCA
>JANOXT010000425.1:0-2802 GCA_031418555.1 Lysobacterales bacterium
GCGAGGTACAGCATCTTGCCGACGAGCGTGCCGGGTCCATCCCAGTATTCCGCGCGCTCGATTTCCACGCGGATCAACACCAGATCCGGATCCTCTTTGCCCTGCGGGAAAAAGATCGACATCGCCGGCGTCCACAGCTCATCCAGTTTCTGGGGATCGCGCAGGATGCGGGCCGGCCCAGACACCGAGACATAGCTGTTATCGCGGCGGTCGGCGTAACTCAAACCGATGTGCGGATTGGCTTTGATCTCCGCCGCCTTTTCGCTGTTGGCGTCGGTGGCGAACCACAGCACATGCTCGGCATCGAACTCCAGCGTTTGCAGCGGGCGCGAAATCAGCGTGCCGTCTGCGGTGGCAGTGGTCAGCATCGCGATCGGTATTTCGCCGATAAGCTTGTGGAGGGTGTCGAACTGCTGATTGGACACGTATGGCTTGAGCGCGGATGAGTCTGCATGCGCGTTGTCGTATGGCTGCATTGGAAACCTCATGAGTGGACATACCGCGCGTCGATGCGCGTGCGGTGCATTCTAGTCGCGGGATCGGGAGATCGCGTGCTGGTGCACGGCATCACTGAATCGCATTATGGGTCGTGTCAGAAACACCTTTTTTCCAATGCGAAAAGCACGAAACTGATTAAATCACAGTGGCTTTTGCATGATGCAAGCCAAGAAAAATTGATCCACAGATGCTCGCGTCGGTGGAGCCCGATCTCCACGCGAATAGTTCAGATCAGCGTCGGCGTTTATGGCCGGACAATGCATAGATCGCAAATATCGTCTTTCGGAGCAGTGAGGCCGGTATTGAATGCAGACGGCTACAGCATTTTCGGGCCGCGCCCCGGGCTGTCCTGCGTTGGCCGGTCCTGCTGCTGCGCCAACACCTGCGCTTGTTGTTGATTGAGCGTGTTCACTGCGTTGACCGAGTCCTGCAGCGGCGGTGCTGGTTTGCTCACATCGACCAGCACGGTTTTGTCATCCGGCCCTGACTTCACCAGCCGAATCTGCTCGCTCACCATCGACACCCGGGCGATGTTGTTCGCATCAATGCCCGCTTCCTTCGCCATCCGCACGGCCAAGGCCACATGATCGTCGGAGATATGCCCGGGCGTGCCGCCGCGAACAACTCCGAACATCACTTTGTCGTTCAATGCATATGCACCCAGTCCCTGCGCCTGCTCGTGCGTGCGTTCGAGCGCCGGGGCCGGATTGGCGTTGTGGCGGGAGACCGCTTCATTGATGCGCTGCGAGGTCGCTTCGATCGGCTGCGATGACATTGCTGCCAAGTCGGCAGGGAAGCGCTGTGTCGGGTAGCCATAGCACGCATGTTCAATTTGAATTTTGCCGGTGTCCTGGTCTTTTTCCAAGCGCACGTCGCTGTACTGAAGTTTATTCTCCACCGCGAATGCAAGCAGCGAAGCTCCCAGGCGTTGCGTATGCGGGCCGTGCGGGATGTGCTGCTGGGTTTCGAACAGAGCCGCCCGGTGCTGCATCTCGCCCAATGCATGGTGGCCTTCGTGCTGCGGATCGCGAAGATCGCGCAGGCCTTGCTGGCTCGGGGCGAAGTCGGGCGGCAGCGTTGAGGGTGTGGCGGCTGCCTGCACATGCTCGCGGCTGTCCTGCGGAGAGGCTTTATCGCTATCGCGTTCGGCCCTGAGCGCTGCATTGCTTGTTGAAGTTCCGCCCAGCGAGGGATCGCGCATCGCTGCGCCAGCCACTGCAGCCTGCGCCGCCTGCTGCACATCATCCTGCGATAAACCCTGCCGATTCGCTTCTCGTGTGGCTTGTTCGCGCGCGTTTCGTTCTTCTGGTGCGGCTTGTGTGATTGTGCGTTCTGGCGATGCCTGCGCCGGTGCAGTGTCATCCTGCGCGCGTGCCCGCATATCGCTGCGCGCCACGGCAATATCGGCCGGCGTGGTGATCGCCACGATCCCCACCTTGCGATCAGCCTCTTCGCGAAGATGGTGAATGGGGCTGTCCAGCGTGAAGGTTCCGTTCGCGTTCTGCCCCAGCACTATTGATGTGTTGGCGGCGCTGACGCCGGCCGCTTCGCGCGTGCGTTGCACCGCCAGATAGCTTGCGTCGAACTGATCGGGTTGGATGGTCGGGTCCAGACCCTTGTGCAGATACGCCTGACGCAGCATCGCGCGGTCAAGCTGCTCCGGCGTGGGCGGCTGCCAATCCGGCATGCGCGCTAGCTGTTGCTGATGGTCCTGCAGCGACGGCAGCAAACGATCGTGCGTCAATTCCAGTTCCAATGCGAAACGAGTGGTGGCCGCGTCGCCCTCGTGCGCCCACGCGCCCTGCGCATCGCGACGGTAGTGCCTGCCGTCGGAGGCTTGCAGCACGTCCGGGTTCAGCGCCGTCGTGGCCGCCGCCGACACCGCGCCGCCCGGAGTCTGCGCGTAACCGTACGCTTTGTGGCCCCTCTCGTACTGCGCCGCAATCTCTGCGGGGCCGGCCTTGAGATTGGCGTCGATCACCTGCATTGCCTGCGCGCTCAGCTGCGCGGCGCGTTCGCCCTTGGCTTCCACCGTGTCCTTTGCGCTCGCAATTCCATTGACGTCGTAGGCGGTCACCACTTCGCGCGTCCATACGCCGCCACCGGGCTGATATGTCCACGGCTCACTGCCATCGCTCGCCGTCTGTACGAACGGATCGCGCGGCGTCGGCACCGCGCCCAGCGCCTGTTCAACCGCCACCACGCTCGCCTTTGCGCTCAACTCGCGCGCCTTGTCCGGTGATGCTGCAAAGTCCTGCTGCTGCGGCAGGTTACGCCCATCGTCCACCAGATCCGCGCGCAGAT
>JANOXT010000426.1:0-3703 GCA_031418555.1 Lysobacterales bacterium
AGCGCCAGGCCGCTGTTTTTCAGCAGGTCCTTGCCAATCTCGACATTGGTGCCTTCCAGGCGCACGACCACCGGCACCTTGACGTCGACCTCCTTGACCGCAGCGATGATGCCTTCGGCGATCATGTCGCAGCGGACGATGCCGCCGAAGATGTTGACGAAGATCGCCTTCACGTCCGGGTCGCGCAGGATCAGCTTGAACGCCGCGGTGACGCGCTCTTTGGTAGCGCCGCCGCCGACATCAAGGAAGTTCGCCGGCTCGCCGCCGTTGAGCTTGATCACGTCCATCGTCGCCATCGCCAAGCCCGCGCCGTTGACCATGCAGCCGATGTTGCCGTCCATCGTCACGTAGTTCAGGTCGTGCTGGCTGGCGAGCACTTCGGTCTCGTCTTCCTGACGGATGTCGCGCATCGCGGCCAGGTCCTTGTGGCGGAACGTCGCGTTGTCGTCGGAGTTGATCTTGCCGTCGAGTACCGCAAGGTCGCCGTTGGTGAGAATAGCCAGCGGATTGAGTTCCACCAGCGCCAGATCTTTTTCGTTGAACAGTTTGTACAGGCCCATCATGATCTTGGTCAGCTGGCCGACCTGCTTGGCGTTGAGACCCAGCGCGAAGCCCATGTCGCGGCACTGGTAGGGCTGCAGGCCTTGGACGTAGTTGACGTTCAACGACTTGATGGCGTCCGGGTTGTCGACCGCGGTTTTTTCGATTTCGACGCCGCCGTCAGCGGAAGCGATGAAAGTCACCGTCTGGGTCGAACGATCGACCAGGACCGACAGATACAGCTCCTGCGCGATGTCGGTGGCCTGAGTGATCAGCACGCTGTCGATCGGCAAGGCAACGCCGGCGGTCTGGTAGGTGGTCATGGTTTTACCGAGCATGCCTTTGGCGTACTCGCGAACATCGTCGTAGGTTTTTGCGAGCTTCACGCCGCCCGCCTTGCCGCGACCGCCGGCATGGATCTGGGCTTTGACGACCCAGAAGTCGCCGCCGATGGCCTTGGCCGCATCGACGGCCTCCTCCGGTGTGCGCGCGACGCGCCCGGCCGGAACTGCGATGCCGTAGTCGGCAAACAACTGCTTCGCCTGATATTCGTGGAAATTCATGTGGGTTCCATGCGGGGAAAGACGAACCGCACCTCGATGCGGGGACCGCGCCGCCGGATTGTGCCGGGCAGCTGCGGACAGGCCGCTATTGTCGCCGATGCGCGGAGCCACAGCCAACCCGGGCAGCACCGACATGGCGTCCGTCGACGCGCCGACGCGTTCGGGCCGCCTATACTCGCCGCACCCACTCCATTGGACGCCCGGTTTGAGCCTGTCCACCGTTTCCGCCATGCCGGCCCAGGATTACCAGCGGCGCGAACTCTATCTGTTCGCGCTGTATCGCGTGCTCGAAGCAGGGCTGCTGGCGCTGCTGGTGTTCGGTCCTGTGGCCAGGCTCCATCCGCAGGCGGGCCATGGCGGAATGGTTGCCGGGGTGACCATCGCCTATTTCTGGATCGCCCTGATCCTGATGCTGCAGGCGCGGAAGACCAAGACCCTGACCGGGCCGACCCTGGTCGGGGTCGGTATCGATATCGTGGTCGCTGCCCTGATTGCGCATGCGGTGCCCTCGGCCGCTTCGGGCGTAGCGCTGATGCTGCTGTTCAATGTCGGCTCGGCGTCGCTGCTGTTGTCGCTGCGGATGGGCTTGGGAGTCGCCGCGCTGGCTTCGGCGGGCCTGGCTGTCGCCTATCTCTGGACGCTGCTGGTCGAACAGCAACAGACGCGGCCCATGGCCGAACTGATGATGTTCACGGTCAGCTTTCTCGCCATCGCCACGCTGACCCATCAACTGCGGGTGCAGATGCGCGCCACGGAGGCCTTGGCCGAACGGCGCGGCGCCGAAGCGATACGCCTGGCCGAAATCAACGAGCTCATCATCCGCCGGATGCGCACCGGCGTGCTGCTGGTCAACTGGGAGGCCGACATCAGGCTGGCGAACGAGGCGGCAATGCTGCTGTTGGGCGAAGGCGCGGCCGGTACCCGCCGCCTCGCCGAGGCTGCGCCCGAACTGGCGCTGCGGCTCAGCGAATGGCTGCGCAGCGGCATAGGCAACGATACGCCGCTGGGCCTGGGCAGCGACCAGTTCGAAGTGGTGCCGCGTTTCGCCCGGCTGCTGGCCGACAGCCGCGATACGCTGATTTTCCTCGACGATACGTCGCTGGTCTCGCGGCGCGCGGAATCCTTGACGCTGGCCGCGATGGGGCGTTTTTCGGCCAGCCTGGCCCACGAAATCCGCAACCCGCTGGCGGCGATCAGCTACGCCGCGCAGCTGCTGGAAGAGTCGCGCGATTTGCCCGACGTCGACCGCCGGATGGTGCAGATCATCCATCAGCAGTGCATGCGCACCAACAGCATCGTCGAAAGCGTGCTGGGCCTTGCGCGACGCGAACGCGCGACCGCCGAGCACATCGAACTGGTGTCGTTCCTGCGCAGTTTCATCGAAGAATTCCGCCAGAGCGTGCCGGACGAAACCGACAACATCACCCTGGCCGCACCGCAGCTGCTGGTGCCGGCGCTGGTCGATCCCAAACATCTGCACCAGATCGTGACCGCGATGGTGCAGAACGCGCGCCGGCACGGGCATCTGCCTGGGGAACCTGCGCGGATCACCCTGCATGCCTATCGATTGGACGATGCGCCGGTGATCGATATCATCGACCGCGGTCCGGGGATCGCCGAAGCGGTGATCCCGCAATTGTTCCGGCCGTTTTTCACCACCTCGGAGCACGGGACCGGCCTTGGCCTGTATATCGCCCGCGAGCTGTGCCGGGCCAACGGCGCCTCGCTCGACTACGTTGCGGTTCCCGCCGGCGGCTGCTGTTTCCGCATCGGCATGCCGGGCCAACACACGCTGCTTCCTGCCTGAAACGTCCCGCGCGGCTGTCGCGACTGCCGCGAATGGGCTAAAGTTGACGCAGGAGGGCAATATGTCCGAGCAACGCAGTGCACTCATCGTCGACGACGAACACGACATCCGCGAGCTTCTCGTGGTGACCCTCGGCCGTATGGGGCTGCGCACCGACACCGCGCCGAATCTTGCCGTAGCGCGGGAAATGCTCAGCACGGTCGCCTACGATCTGTGCCTGACCGATATGCGTCTGCCTGACGGATCGGGTCTGGAACTGGTCAGCGAGATCGCAACCCGCTTCCCGACCACCCCGGTCGCTGTGATCACCGCTTACGGCAACGTCGAAGCGGCGGTGGAAGCCCTGAAGAGCGGCGCCTTCGACTTCGTCACCAAGCCGGTGGACCTCACCGTATTGCGCGGCCTCGTGCGCCAGGCGCTTGACCTCAACACCCGCCGCCAGGCCAATCCCGAAGCCTCGACGCTGCTGCTGGGCGAATCGCCGGCCATGGTCGGCCTGCGCGATACCATCGCCAAAGTCGCGCGCAGCCAGGCGCCGGTGCATATCAGCGGCGAATCGGGTACCGGCAAGGAGCTGGTCGCCCGCACCATTCACGCCCAGGGTTCGCGCGCGGCCGGCCCGTTCATCCCGGTCAACTGCGGCGCGATCCCCAGCGAGCTGATGGAGAGCGAGTTCTTCGGCCACAAGAAGGGCAGCTTCACCGGCGCCCACGAGGACAAGAAGGGCCTGTTCGAGATCGCCGACGGCGGAACACTCTTCCTCGACGAAGTGACGGAGATGCCCGTCTCGCTG
>JANOXT010000427.1:0-5138 GCA_031418555.1 Lysobacterales bacterium
ATCGCGGTTGCATGGCGAGTTGCTGGAGCGGGAGTTGGGGTACTGGCGCGAGCGCTTATCGGGTTTGCCGGCGGTACACAGTTTGCCGTTGGACCGCCCAAGGCCTGCACAACAATCGTTCGAAGGCGCGTACCTGCAACAGGTGTTCGAACCATCGCGGGTTGAGGCAATCCGCCGGTTTTGCAACTCCCGTGACATTACGCCTTTCATATTCCTGCAAACGATCTTTGCGATACTGATGGGGCGATTCAGCCGCGAAACCGACATCGTAATGGGTACGCCTGTTGCCGGCCGCGTCCATCCCGACATCGATCCGTTGATCGGTCTGTTCCTAAATACATTGGTGTTGCGTACGGATCTTGATGGGGATCCGACATTCGAAGAGCTGATCACCCGCAATCGTGCCGTTGTTCTGGACGCGTACTCGCACCAGGAAATTCCTTTTGAAACGCTGGTCGAGGAACTTCGACCAGCTCGCAGTCTCAGCTATAACCCGCTTACGCAGGTCTTGATCAATAGTTACGACGCGAGCGACGAATCCGATTCTTCCGATACGAGCGGTCTGGTTGTTTCGCAACTCGATAGTGAAAGCGGCGACGATCTGTCTAAGGCCGAGCTCACGCTGTATGCGCGTGGTGCAGGCGGCAGGATGATTCTGAAGTGGTCATATCGCACAGCGCTGTTCTACCGTTCGACGATCGAGCGAATGGCCTCGTCACTGGACTTCCTGATCGAACAAGCATTGCACGCTCCGCATCTGAGGCTCGGTGACCTGCGTTTACTTGATGACGCGGGTGAGCTGGCGTTGCTGGAGTCAAGGGTGCCAGAGACGGTCGACTACGGTCGTGAATGTTTGCATGAGCGCGTGGCAGCATTCGCGCAGCGCACGCCGACGAAGCCGGCATTAATCCATCATGGACGCTCGATCGATTATGCGACGCTTGATCACTGTTCCGCAGCGCTTGCCAGACGCTTGATTGAAGCCGGCGCCGGCCAGGGCGCAATTGTCGGTATTCTCGCCGAGCGCGGTATCGAATACGCGATTGCGGTTCTGGCGACACTCAAGGCTGGTGCAGCTTATCTACCGCTCGCGATCGATATTCCCGACGATCGCATCCGTTACATGCTTCAGGATGCGGGAGCTGAATTGTTGCTGGTGCATCACGCGCACGCCGGGCGAATCGAAGGTGCTGGACGGGTTTTTGTACTGGAGACGCTGTGCGAATCTTCATTCGCCGAAAATGATGGAAGTCCTTCCGTCGTCATCGATATCGATGATGCTTCCCACGTGCTGTATACCTCGGGATCGACCGGCGAACCGAAAGGTGCTGTCGGCACTCATCGATCGCTGATCAATCGTTCGACTTGGATGCATCGGCGATTCCCGTATGCTGAAGATGAAATCTGTTGCCTGATCACAAGCACCGCCTTCGTTCGTGCAGTCTGGGAATTATTGGTGCCGCTTTCGGCGGGGCAAACCTTGCTCGTTGTCGATGCCGAAGACGTACTTGACCTGCAGGGTTTCGCAACGATTCTTCGCAACCGCAGCGTCACCCGCATCGTCACCGCGCCATCGCTGGCCCGTGCACTCATCGGGTTGCCACAAGCCAGCAGACTGCTGTCGGGGCTGCGTTATTGGTTTGTAAGCGGCGAACCGTTGAAGCCCGATGTCGCCCGTCGTATGCGGGCTGTCCTGCCGGGTACGGTGTTGTGCAACCTTTACGGCTCGACTGAAACGATGTCGGACGTCGCATTCCACATCGTTGAAGAGGCCGAGCTCGCAGCATCGGTGCCGATCGGCCGGCCTATCGACAACAGTGCATTACTCATTCTTGACGACAATCTGCATCCTGTACCGATCGGCGTCCCCGGTGAAATATGTATTACCGGCGATAATCTCGCCCGTCGTTACCATCGCCGCGAGACGTTGACCGCCGAGAAATTCGCAACGCACGATTTTGGCGCCGCCTTCGGTAAGCGCCTTTACCGCACTGGCGATCTTGGGCGCCTGCTCGCCGACGGTCAGGTCGAATGCATTGGGCGGCTGGATTATCAGGTCAAGCTGCGCGGATTCCGTATCGAACTGGGCGAGATCGAAGCTCGGATGCTCTACAGCTCACGGGTACGCGACGCGGTCGTCATGCTGAAGGGTGACGGCGATGGCGCACGACTCGTGGCCTACGTAGTGCCCGAGCCGCATGAGCAAGACGATTGGCTGGATGCGCTTCGGCAAGAATTGCGCGGATGGCTGCCCGACTATATGCAGCCGGCCGTCTGGATGCCGATGGAACGTTTTCCGTTGACTGCCAACGGAAAGATCAATCGTCGTGCGCTCCCGGAGCCTGAGACTCTCGAGGCAGGTGCCGACGTGCCACCGCGGACCGCCAGCGAGATCGCGATCGCTGCGATCTGGAGTCAACTGCTCGGGCGCGCCCCAATCAGCGCCGCCGCACACTTTTTCGAGATCGGTGGCCATTCACTCCTTGCCACGCGGTTGGTCAGTGGAATGGCAGGAGTGCTTGGGAAACGAGTGCCGATCCGCGCTGTCTTCGAGCACCCAGTGCTGCGCGATCTCGCTGCGCACGTCGATGCGCTTGACATGGCAGAGCACACGCCGATTCCGTTGGTCGACAGAAGCGGGCTGCTGCCGCTGTCCTTCTCACAGCGCAGGCTGTGGTTCGTCGACCGGTTGCAGGGCGGCAGTCCGCTTTACAACATGCCGATCGCGGTAAAAATCGAAGGTCCTCTGGTCATCGAAGCCCTGCAATATGCCTTGGACAGGGTGGTCGATCGCCATGAGTCGTTACGCACGATCTATGTCGACGGAGAATACGGGCCGCAGCAGCGGATCTTGCCGAGCGCGCCGGTGGATCTTCGTTTCGAAGATCTATCGGAACTTGCAGAGGGCGAACATGAGCGCTACTTGCTGGACGCTGCGCGATATGAGGGAAACCGCGTTTTTGATCTTTCGTGTGACTCGATGCTGCGATGTGTGCTCTTGCTGCTGAACGTACGCACTCACGTTTTTCTAATGACGGTGCACCACATCGCCTCCGATGGCTGGTCGCAAGGGCTGTTGGCGCGCGAAATCTCAGCGTTGTATGACGCACGCATCCGGAATGTCTATGCTGCGCTTTCTCCTCTGGCCGTACAGTACGCCGACTACGCGGCTTGGCAATTTGAGCGGCTTGGCGGGGAGATGCTGCGCGACGAGATCGATTATTGGCGTGAACAGTTGCTCGATCTGCCTTCTGTTCATCGCCTGCCGCTGGACCATCCGCGCCCAGTCCGGCAGTGTTTCGAGGGGGAGCGGTTGGAACAGTGGCTCGATGTCAGCGCCTTGGACAAGCTGCGGCAGCTGGCGGCACGTCATGACGCAAGCCTGTTCATGGTGCTACAAGCCGCTTTTGCCGCGCTTTTGGCGCGATGGAGCGGCGAGGAAGACATCGTTATCGGTACGCCGATTGCCGGCCGTCTACACCGCGATCTCGACCCGGTCGTCGGTATTTTCGTCAACACCCTAGTGATGCGTAACGATGTATCTGGTGATCCGGATTTCGACACCCTGCTGCGTAGAACGAAATCGATGGCGTTGGCGGCATTCGAACATCAGGAAATCTCCTTCGATATGTTGGTCGAGGAACTGAATCCCGCACGCAGTCTTGCGCATGCTCCACTGTTCCAGATCCTATTCGCAATGCAGAACAACGAACAAGTAGAACTGACACTTCCTGGTTTAAGTGTCTCGTCGTTGACCGCCGGGCATGAGCAGGCTCGGGTCGATCTGCAACTCTCCGCCACCGAAACCGATCAGGGTCTGCGTCTGGGCTGGCTGTTTGCGAGCAGCATCTTCGAGCGCAATTCAGTGGCAAGGATCGGCGAAGCTCTGATGACGCTGTTGCGCGCGGTGGCTGAACGTCCAGAAACCCCGCTGGCGAGAATCCAGCTGTTGACGACATTCGAACGAGATGCGATCGGAGACGTCGAATATCGCGATTTCGGCCACCAGCTGGTGCATCATGACTTTGAAGCGCTGGCTGCCGAGCATCCGGACGCGATCGCGGTGGTGTCCTGTACCGAGAATGTGAGCTATTCGGTGCTGAACTTACGCGCGAACCGGATTGCGCATACGCTGATCGCCCATGGTATTGGCCCCGACGATGTGGTCGGACTCTTTGTCGAACGCGGCGTAGACATGATCGCCGGTGTGCTGGGCATCCTGAAGGCCGGCGCGGCGTACCTGCCGCTCGATCCATTCTATCCAGCAGACCGAATCGCGTTCATGGTCGGCGATGCCCATCCGGCCGCAATACTTGTCCATCGAGACTTGAAAGAAGCGCTGGCAGACGTTGGCACTGGCGATTTTCTGACCTTGACCTTGGAGGAGATTGTGGGCGGACAATCCGCCGGTTCGGATCCGGTCGTGATAGGTCTCAACACATCGCGACAGGCTTACATCATCTACACCTCGGGCTCCACAGGCACACCAAAAGGCGTCGCATTGGAGCATCGCGGACTGATTAATCTAGCGGGCAACCTCCATATGCTTTATGGCGCAGACAGCGGCAGTCGTGTGCTCGCATTCTGTTCGCTCGGTTTTGACGGCGCGACATGGGAATGGATGATGGCGTTGACTTCCGGAGCCGCTTTATATGTCTGTGCTGGCGAGGATCGACATTCACCACAACGCTTAGCCCAGTTCTTGGCCCGCCATCACATCACCCACGCGAGCGTTCCGCCCGCGATGCTGGCCCAAATGGATCCTAACGGCCCCTACTCGCTGCAAGTGTTGATCGTGGCCGGTGAAACCTGCGATCCGTCGCTGGCGTGGACGTGGGCGCGTCGTTGCAGGGTGTGCAACTCCTATGGTCCGTCGGAGATCACTGTCGCTGCGACCCACGCGGACATTGTGCCGGGTGAAACTATCATGCTGGGACGTCCGTTGGCGAATGTCGAAATACGTGTGCTCAGCGCCTGTGGAGAACCGCAGCCGGCCAACGTGACCGGAGAGATCTATATCGGCGGACCAGGTCTGGCCCGCGGTTATCTCGGCATGCCGGAATTGACGGCGTCACGTTTCATCGCGCACCCGGATCGGCCTGGAGAGCGGTTATACCGCACCGGCGACCTCGGCCGCA
>JANOXT010000428.1:0-18553 GCA_031418555.1 Lysobacterales bacterium
CGCGAGTTACTTTCTTTGGCGCAAAGAAAGTAACCAAAGAAAACACTTCAAGTCCAATTCGAAATTGCCAACTGGAATGTGGCTGGGATTTTTCGATGAGGCATCCTGCCTCGTCGAAAAACGGCGTACCTCCTGTGCGCCGCCCTCCGGGTCTCCGATCAGGGGATAGAGTGCCGCGTTTGCAAGACCATCGGGACGTTACCCTTTGCTGTCATCCAAACAATAGCTCTGTCGCTTTCATTGCCTTTCATGCATCACAGTTGCAGCATGTCGTACGGTTCACTGTGTGTTGTCAAAAAAAAAGAAATCTACATCCTCCCTTCGATATCCAGATTATGGCTTCGTCTGACTAGTTTGCAGACCCGGAGGGCGGCGCACAGGACGTGCGCCGTTTTTCGATGAGACATGGATGTCTCATCGAAAAATCCTGGCGATAATTCAGCTGGCAGTTTCGAATTGGACCTGAGTGTCTTCTTTGGTTACTTTCTTTGCGCCAAAGAAAGTAACTCGCGCACCAGCGCGAAAAAGGTGCCATGTCTTACCCTCGCGCCATCACGCGCCGGCATCCACACGGTTCACCGCGACGGCCTCCAAACGAACACCCCTGAAACAAATAAGATTGAAACATCTTGTTACCCATAACGCCGCAATACATTGATTTCAATTTGTTTTATCAGCAGAGAACATCGATCTTTCAACAGAGTATGGCTGGTAACGCCGTTCTACAGGAAAGAATAAAGATCGCAACCCGGGCCGCCCGCAGCGGGAGGGGGAGGGAGCCGCAGAACGGCCCGGATGCGAAAAGGTTGCGCGCCTCAGCCGGCCGCCGGTGCAGGCCGCGCTTCGCTGGCGCGCACGCGGAACCATGCCGCGTACAGCGCGGGCAAAAACAACAAGGTCAACGCGGTCGCCACGATCAGACCACCCATGATCGCGACCGCCATCGGCCCGAAGAACGCGCTTCGCGACAGGGGCACCATCGCCAGGATCGCAGCGAGGGCGGTCAGCACAATCGGTCGGAAACGGCGCACGGTGGATTCGATGATCGCGGTCCAGCGGTCGTGGCCGCTGGCGATATCTTGTTCGATCTGATCGATCAGGATCAACGAATTGCGCATGATCATGCCGGACAGCGCGATGGTGCCCAGCATCGCAACAAAGCCGAACGGCACCCGGAACACCAGCAGAAACAGGGTCACGCCGATCAGGCCGAGCGGCGCGGTGGACATCACCAGCAACACCCGCGAAAAATTGCGCAGCTGCAGCATCAGCAGGGTGATCACCACGAATACGAACAGCGGCATTCCGGCCTTGATCGAATTCTGGCCGCGCGCCGAATCCTCCACGGAGCCGCCGGTTTCCATCCGGTAACCGTCTGGCAATGAGGCCTGGATCTCCTCAAGCGTCGGATCGACCTGCGCGACGACTGTCGCCGGCGTCGGGCCATTGACGATATCGGCGCGCACGGTGACGGTGGGCAACCGGTTGTGGTGCCAGATCACACCGTCCTCGAACGTCGGCTCGAGCCGCGCGATCTGCATCACCGGTACGGTCTTGCCGCTGGTGGTCAGGACCGCAAGACTGCCGAGCAGTTCCAGTCGCGCACGCTCGTCCTCGGGTCCGCGCAGCAGGATCTCGATCAATTCATTGTCTTCGCGATAGGTGCTGACCCGCAGACCCGACAGCGAACTCGACAGGAAGTTGGCGACCTGCTCCGAACTCACGCCCAGCGCGCGCGCACGATCCTGATCGATCACCAGGCGCATGACCTTGCTCGGTTCGTCCCAGTCGAGATTGACGTTGATCACGCTCGGATTGGTGCGCAGCTTGTCCATCATCCGATAAGCGATCTCGCGCACGCGCTCGATGTGCTCGCCGGAGACCCGGTACTGGATCGGATAGCCGACCGGCGGGCCATTTTCGAGGCGCGTCACCCGCAGCTGCAGTTCCGGGAATTGTGGGCGCACGTCGTCCATGAGCCAGTCGCGCAACGCTTCGCGACCCACGATGTCTTTCGCACGGACCACGAATTGGGTGAAGTTCGCCTGCGGCAGCTGCTGATCCAGAGTCAGATAGAAGCGCGGCGAACCGGCGCCGACGTAAGCCACATAATTTTCGATTTCTTTCCGCGTCGACAGCAGCTTTTCAAGGCGGTGCGCAGCGGCATCGGTTGCCTTCAACGAGCTGCCCTCGGCCAGTTCGACATCGACCATCAGTTCGAGTCGGGTCGAATCCGGAAAAAACTGCTGCGGCACGAAGCGGAACAGCAGTACCGAAATCGCGAATGCGGCTACCGTGGCGCCGATGACCAGCCAGCGCCGACGGATGCACCATCGCAGTACCGCACGGAAGCGCTGATAAAACGCAGTGCGATAGGGGTCATGCGCCACGCCATGCGCGCCCTCCGCCGAAACCGGCGCAGGTCCAAGCAGGCCGGCGTACTGCGGCCAGCGGTCGGCGAGACGCTCACGGAGCACGCGGATGCGCCCTTCGAGAGAACGCGGCTTCGGCAAGGCGTGCGGTTCGGGCAGCATCTTTTCGCCGAGATACGGAATGAACAGCACCGCCACCACCCACGACACCAGCAGCGCGATGGTCACCACCTGGAACAGCGATCGGGTGTATTCGCCGGTGCTCGACGCGGCGGTCGCGATCGGCAGAAAACCGGCGGCGGTGATCAGCGTGCCGGTCAGCATCGGGAATGCGGTGGTCTCGTAGGCGAACGCCGCTGCGCGCAGGCGTGAGAATCCCTGCTCCATCTTGATCGCCATCATTTCGACCGCGATGATCGCGTCGTCCACCATCAGACCGAGCGCCAGGACCAGGGCGCCGAGCGAAATCTTGTGCAGGCCGATATTGAAGTAGTACATGGCAGCGAAGGTCATCGCCAGTACCAGCGGAATGCTCACCGCGACCACGAGTCCAGTACGCAGGCCGAGCGAAAAGAAGCTGACCAGCAGCACGATCACGACCGCCTCGGCCAGCACGCGAACGAATTCTCCGACCGAATCGCGGACTGCGGCGGGCTGATCGGCGATGCGGCGCAGCTGCATGCCGACCGGCAAGCCACGCTGCAGACGTTTGATTTCGGCATCGAGCGCATCGCCCAGCTGCAGGATATCGCCACCGGATTTCATCGACACCGCGATGCCGAGCGCGTCTTCGCCCATGTCGCGGATACGCGGCGCGGCGGGCTCGGCGTAACCGCGCCGGACCTCGGCGATGTCGCCGAGCTGGAACGTGCGGTCGCCGGCGCGGATCGGGAACTGGCGGATCTCCTCGACCGATGAAAAACTGCCGGTCACGCGCAGCTGTACGCGGTCGGTCGCGGTCTCGAAGAACCCGGCCGAGGTCACCGCATTCTGTTCGGCCAAAGCCTGTTGCACGACCGGCAGCGGGATTCCCAACGTGGCCAGTTTGGTGTTCGACAGTTCGATCCAGATCTTCTCGTCCTGCAGACCCAGCAGTTCGATCTTGGCCACGTCGGGCACGCGCTGCAGCTGCAGTTCGATGCGCTCGGAATAATCCTTCAATATCCCATAGTCGAAACCTTGGCCGGTCAGCGCATAGATATTGCCGTAGGTATCGCCGAATTCGTCGTTGAAGTAGGGTCCCTGCACGCCCTGCGGCAAGGTCGGACGGATGTCGCCGATCTTCTTGCGCACCTGGTACCACAGCTCGGGCAATTCGCGGCTGCGCATCGAATCGCGGGCGATGAAGAACACTTGCGATTCGCCAGGACGGGAGTACGAATTGATCTCCTCGTAGTTACCGGTTTCCATCAATGTTTTCTCGACGCGATCGGTGATCTCGCGCGCGACTTCCTCGGCGGTCGCGCCGGGCCAGCCGGTCCGCACCACCATCACTTTGAAGGTGAACGACGGATCTTCCGCCTGTCCCAGATTGCGATACGACCAGGCACCGATGAGGGCCAGCACCAGCATCGCGTACAGCACCAGCGAACGGTTCGCCAGCGCCCACTCCGAAAGATTGAATTTGCGCATGGTCAAGTCGTCCCAACGATGCAACGAGAGATCGCGCGCGCGCCCTCATCCCATCCTTCTCTCGCGCGCGAAAAAAGAAGGTGAGTGATTGCCGTGCGGGGCACGCTTCGATCACCGAAGTCCACAACATTCATGTCGATGCCTTCGGTCAGTTCTGTTTTATGGGGCGATTGCTGCGATCGACCGGCAACACAGGCTGACCTTCGTACAGCAGATGGCCGCCGGCTACGACCACCCAATCGGCGGGCCTCAGGCCCGACAGCACTGCGACGCCGTCAGCTGCGTACGGGCCGATACGCACCGGTACGCGCCGGGCTTTCGGCGCCTTCGGATCGACCACCCAGACCACCGTCGCGCCTGTCTCGCCGCGCTGCACCGCAGAAAGCGGCAGACGCATCGAGGCGGCACGCTGCGCTGCGGGGACATAGACGCGCGCGCTCTGGCCCAGATCGATGCGCTGGGGATTGCCGGGATCCAGCGTCGCGCGCACGGCATAGGTCCGCGCCTGCGCATCGGCGGCGGGGGCGATTTCGCGGATGCGCCCTGACACCTGATGTCCTCGCGCACTCCACAGCTCGATCACCACCGGCTGGCCAACGGTAAAGTCGCGGATCGTCGCCTCGGGCAGCGCGAACGCCACCTCACGTCCACCATCCACCGCCAGCGAAAAAACGCTCTTCCCCGCTTCGACCACCTGACCCGCCTCGATCAGCCGGCTGGCGATCACGCCGTCCCGTGGCGCACGCAGCTGGCTGTAGCCGGCCTGGTTGCGGGACAGATCGAACTGGGCGCGGGCAGCGCGGGCCTGGCCTTCCGCTGCGCGCAGTGCCGCAGTCTGCTGATCGAGGCTGGAGCGGCTGACCAGCTGATCCTTGGCCAGACTGGCAACCCGGGCATGGTCGGCGCGGGCGCGCGCAAGCTGGGCCTCCGCCGCAGTCAGCTGGGCCTGCAGGGATGCGACCTGCAGCCGCAGATCGCCCGGGTCCAGTTCGGCAAGCAGATCGCCTTTGCGCACACGATCGCCGACATTCACCTGCCGACGGATCAAATTTCCTCCAACCCGGAACGAGAGCGCGGTTTCCTCGCGGGCGCGGATTTCACCCGCGTAGGCGGTCAGACCCTCCGCCGCCGGGCCGAGGGCGGCATCCGCGCGCACAACCAGTACTGGGCGCGGCGCCTGCGCCGTCTCCTCGCGATGACCGCAGGCTGCCAGAAGCACCGCCATCAGCATCGATCCGACCGTGATGAGGCCTGTTATTCTGCTGATTGCCATGGCCGCCTCACGCGCTCCGGGGGATTATCCGGGCTGCGACACCGAAGCGGTATCTGCCACAACCTGGAAATTAATGAACCAATCGGCATCGTATAAATAACATACTTAGTGGTCTAGTATTGCAAGCATGAGCGATGGGACCCCAAAAACTGCCGTGCCCTTGACCGCCAAACCGGTGGGCCCCGGCCGCCCCAAAGATCTCGGCAAGCGCGCCGCGATCCTGGACGTGGCCAAGCGCCTGTTTCCCCAGCACGGCTTCGATGGCGTGAGCATGGATCAGATCGCGGCTGAAGCTTCCGTCTCCAAACTCACCGTCTACAATCATTTCGGCGACAAGGAATCGCTGTTCAGCGCAGCGGTGCGCGCCAAATGCGAGGAACAGCTGCCCTCGGCGCTCTTTCTGGAAGGCGGTAAAGGCAATCTGCACGAACAGCTCATCGCGATCGCACGTGCGTTTTTCGCCCTGGTCACCAGCGACGATGCGATCGCCATGCACCGCATGATGTTGTTGCCTGGCGCCGGCGACTCGCATTTACGGGAAGTCTATTGGCAGGCCGGTCCGCAGCAGGTCAAGGATGGGTTCGGCGAATTCCTGCGCATGCACGAAGCGCGCGGCGAACTGCGTATCCCCGAGATCGCACGCGCAGCGGCGCAGTTTTTCTGTCTGTTGAAGGGCGAAATACATATGCAGATGCTGTGCGGGATGTGCTGCCAAATGAAGCCCGAAGATGTCGATGCCCACATCACCGCTACCGTCAGTCTGTTCCTGCGCGCCCATACCCCAACTGCGCCGGGTCCGGAATTTTCGGCATGAACATGTCTGCAACCGTTTCCGCAAGCCAGTCGCCGGCCCTGCCCACCGTCCCGGTGACTTCCGGCACTCAGCCGAAACCCGCTGTTGCGGCCATCCTGATTCCCGCAGCCCCAGCGCCGTCCCGGTAAACTTGCCCAGCCCCACCCGCTTCCCCGAACGCGCCGTTGCCAGGGATATCAGCATGACGATCGATTACGCCAAAGCCCGCGAAACCATGGTCGAACAGCAGGTCCGTCCGTGGGAGGTGTTCGAACCTCGCGTCCTGGAAACCCTGGCGCGGCTTCCGCGCGAGCGTTTCGTAGTCGAGGCGCACCGCGCGCTGGCCTATTCCGATCTGGCGCTGCCGATCGGGCACGGCGAATCGATGATGAAACCGGTACTGGAAGGTCGCGTGCTGCAAGCACTGTCGATCGAAGCCGGCGAAGACGTTCTGGAAATCGGTACCGGCAGCGGGTACCTCACGGCCTGTCTGTGCAGTCTGGCGCGCGATGTCGTCAGTCTGGAACGCCACCCGGATCTCGCGCAGACCGCTCGCGACCGTCTGCATGCGCAGGGCATCGGCAATGTCCGCATCGACAGCGCCGACGTGTTCGGCTGGGACAGCGAGCGACGATTCGATGCGATCTGCGTCGACGCCGCAGTCGCGACGGTGCCGTCGCGTTTTTTGCAGTGGCTGCATCCCGGTGGTCGCATTTTTGTGATCCATGGCCTGGCGCCTGCGATGGAAGCCGCGCTTGTCCGGCATGCCGACAATGCTGCAGGTTTCCAGGTCGAGTCGCTGTTCGAAACCGAGCTGGCGTATCTGGCCGGTGCCGCGCCCGTTCCACGATTTCAATTTTAAGACGCCCGTTCGGTTCCCCCGCACCGTACGCGGATTGACTATATAACCAAAGGATGCTCATGACCCGCCGCCCCATCGCTCTCGCTCTTGCAATGTTCCTGCTGCCGCTCGGCGCCCATGCCGAGGATCTGCTGCAGTCCTACGAACTCGCACGCACTAGCGATCCACAGCTTGCTGCTGCGGAAGCCAGCCGCCTTGCCACCCGCGAAGGCGCCATGCAATCGCGCGCGGCGTTTCTGCCGCAGATCGGCGGTTCGGTCAGCGCCGATTACAGCGACACCCGCTCACGTCTTGGCAATGGGCTCAATCCGTCGGATGGTCGCGGCTCGCGCGCTTTCGGCGTGTCGGTGGACCAGTCGGTCTTCGATCTGGGCAATATCAGCCGCAACCGTGCGCAGCGTGCGCTTGCGGAGGGCGCCAACTTTCAGCTGGAAGCGGCTTCTGACTCGCTGATCACGCGCACATCTGCGGCGTATTTCAACGTGCTGGTCGCGATGGAGACGCTGTCCGCGGCGGAAGCGCAGGAAACCGCGCTGAAGAAACAGTTCGACTTCGCCGACAAACGGCTTGAGGTCGGTCTGGCGCCGATCACCGATGTGCACGAAGCCCGCGCCCAGTACGACCGCGCCCGCGCCAACACCATCGTGACCCGTAACGCGCTGGAAGACGCCTATCGCGCGCTGGAGGAAATCACCGGCAAAGACGTGCGGCTGCTGATGGCGCTGCCGCAGGATTTCCAGCCGCAGCTGCCCTCTGTGCTCGACGCTACCGGGTGGGTGCAAACGGCGATCGACAACAATCCGGCGCTCAAGGCCAAGGAACTGGAAGTGCGTTCGGCCGAAGCGGGCGTCGACGCCGCACGCGCCGGCCACCTGCCCAGCGTTGGTCTGCGCGGGTCCTACGGCAACAGCCGTCCTTTCGGCGAATCGATCGGCCCGATCGAAGTCGAATCGTCGAACAGTTCCACCATCGGGCTGACCGTCAGCATCCCGATTTTCGCCGGCGGCGCCACCCAGTCGCGCGTGCGCCAGGCGCTTGCCCAGCGCGATGCCACGGCCGATCTGCTGGAACAGCAGAAACGCGCGCTGGTCCGCAGCACCCGCAACGCATACAGCACGCTGGTCGCCGGGGTGAGCGAAGTCGAGGCGCGCAAGGCCGCAGTCTTCTCCGCGCGCAGCGCTTACGACGCTTCGCAGGTCGGGCTTGAAGTGGGCACGCGCACCGTTCTGGATGTTTTGAACAACCAGCAGACGCTGTTCAATGCAGAGCGGGAATACGCGCTGTCCCGCTACGACTTCCTGCAGAATCGCCTGCTGTTGGAGCAGGCCGCCGGCACGCTTGATCTCGATGATCTGCAGGATGTGAACCGTCTGCTGACCGTGGATGCCACGCTGAAGAGTTCGCCCTGACGGCCCGCAAGCGTTTCTCTGCATCGTCAGGCGTAAAAAAGGCCGCTCGCCTTCGCGAAGCGGCCTTTGCTTTTAGAGCGACGATTCGATCAATGCGAGCGTGCGCAGCAATGCACCTCGCCCCTGCTCGACCAGCGCGCGCCCCGCAGCCGCCATCCGCACGCGCTGCTGATTGTCGTCCAGAAGCGCTTCGAGATGGGCCGCCACCGCAGCGGAATCGGAACCGATCTTCAGCGCCTGCGCGTTGCCCAGCTGATCGGCGATATCCCTGAAGTTGTGCAGATACGGACCGGTGACGATGGCGGTGCCCACGGCGGCGGGTTCAAGCAGATTATGTCCACCCACCGGCTGCAGGCTGCCGCCGACGAAGGCAACATCGGCACAGGCATAGAAACTCATCAACTCGCCCAGCGTATCGATGATGAACACCGCATCGTCGCGATCGGGCAGTCGCGTCAATTTGCGCGTCGCCACCTGCAGGCCGGTGTCGATCGCCAGCTGTGTCGCCGGACGAAAGCGCTCCGGATGTCGCGGCGCCCAGAGCATCAGCAGATCGGGCCGACGCATGCGCAGGTGACGGTCGGTCGCCAACACCATCGCTTCTTCGTCCGGATGGGTGCTGGCCGCAATCCACACCGGGCGGCCGGCGATGCGCGTGCGAAATGCCTGCGCGAACGCATCGATCGCCGGATCGACCCGGGTGTCGAACTTCAGATTTCCGCAGACGATCACCTGGTCGCTGCGCGCACCCAGGCGCAGGAACCGCGCCGCATCCGCGTCCGACTGCGCGGCGATCGCATGCATCGTGCGCAGGGCGCGGCCGACCAGTGGGCGCAGGGCCCGGTAGCCGCGCAGCGAGCGTTCGGACAAACGCGCATTGACCAGATATGCCGGCACGCCGTGATCGCGGCAGGCGAACAGCAGGTTAGGCCACAGTTCGGTTTCGACGATCAACGCGATTCGCGGGCGAAAATGCCGCAGAAAACGCGCGACCGCGCCGGTCAGGTCGTAGGGCAGATAGACGTGTTCCACGCGGTTGCCCCATAGCGCCGCGACGCGGCCGGAGCCGGTTGGCGTAATGGTGGTGATCAATACCCGCTGCTGCGGGTAGTCGCGCAACAGTGCATTGACCAGCGGCGCCGCGGCATTCACTTCGCCGACCGAGACCGCATGCACCCAGAGATGGGCACCCCCGGACGCAGTGCCGCGATAGCGCGCGTAGCGTTCGTTCCAGCGCAGCAGGTAGCTGCGCTGGCGGAATCCGCGCCAGATCAGGTGATACACAGTGACGGGCAGCAGCAGATACAACGCGGCCGAATACAGGCCGCGCAGGGTGTGTTCAATCATGCGCTCGATGCTGTCGGCCCGCATGCGGACATCATAAAGGCGAATGCGTGGCGGAGAGCGGCGAGCCGCGTATGCAGGAACAGCGGACACTGCGATGCGCAGCTTCCGCTCAACGCGGATTGTCCACCGCCTACAATGCGCGGATGCCGTTCGCCTTCGACGCCCCTCCGCCTCGCGCGCTCCGATACTGGCCGGTCTGGCTCGGCATCGGCGTATTGGCGCTGCTCGCGCGCCTGCCGTGGGGCATGCAGCAAAGACTCGGCCGGGCGATTGGCGCGGTGCTGGCGCGTGTTCTGGTTGAACGTCGCCGGATCGCCGAACGCAATCTGGCGCTGTGTTTTCCTGAACTCGACGCACGCGCACGCGGCGTATTGCTGCAGCGGCATTTCGAGGCGCTGGGCACCGCGATTTTCGAGTTCGGCCGCGCCTGGTGGGGCTCGGTCGCACCGCAGCGACGCGGGCTGATCGTCGAGGGCTTGGACCACCTCGAGGCCGCGCGCGCGAACGACCGCGGAGTGATCGTGGTCTCGGGCCATTTCACCACGCTGGAAATGTGCGCAAGGTTGGCCTGCGATTCGGTGCCGCTGGCGGGGATGTACCGCCCGTATCCGCAGCCGGCGATGGAATGGGCGGTGCTGCGCGGGCGTTCGCGCTATGCGGCGGGCATGTTCGCCAAAGACGACGTTCGCGGCGTGGTGAAACATCTCAAGCGCGGCGGTCTGCTGTGGTATGCGCCGGATCAGGATCCTAGCAAGGGCGACAGCGTATTCGTGCCGTTTTTCAGCCAGCCGGCGAAGAGTCTCAAGTCCACCTACCAGCTGGCGCGCCTCTCGGGCGCGGCGGTGGTGATGTTCCAGCACGCGCGCCGCGACGATGGCGGCTACACCCTGCGGTTCTGGCCGGCGTTCGAACATTTTCCTTCGGACGATGCCGACCGCGACACCGCGCGGGTGATCGCGGCGATCGAAACCATGGCGCGCGATGCGCCGGAACAATATCTGTGGATCCATCGCCGCTTCAAACGGCGGCCGGACGGGGTGTCGGTTTACGACTGAAGCGCAGCCGCGCCTTCGCGGCTCAGCAAGCTGCCCGCGTACAGCGCGGCCAACAGCAGCGTCACGCCGCCCCAGAACGTGGAATAAAACGCGAGATGGGTATTGAACGGGAATACGGTCGCGGCCAGCGCCAGCATCGCCGGATACGCCGCATCCCGCGCGGCGGGTTCGGCATAACGCCAGGCTCTGCGCGCCATCGCCGCCGCCGCAAGCCACAGCAACAGTCCGATTGCCCCGGTTTCGCTGAGGATTTCCAATACGATCTGATGCGCGTGGAATGCCGGGCCCAAGCCCCATTCGGCGATCGCGCCGTGCTGGGGATCGCAGCCGGGAAACGCTTCACGAAAGCCACGCGGGCCGACGCCGTTGATCGGATGCTGGGTGGTCATGCACCACGCCGCACTCCAGATCCGGCCGCGACCCGACAGCGCGCTGTCCACGCCCGCCCGGTCAGCGGTCAGCGCATGCAGGGTGCGCTCGACGCGATCGTGCACCTGCGGCGACAGGAACGTCAGCGCTAACAGCAGCACACCGCCGAATGCGAACACGCCGAACAGCCGCTTCCAGCCGAGCATGCGCCAGCCCGATATCGACAGCACCAGGCCGTACGTGATCCAGGACGCGCGCGACCCAGCCAGCAGGATCGCGGCGCCGACCAGCGCCGCGGCGAGCAGCCAACCCCACCGGCCGAACCGGCGTCCGGCGACATGCAGTGCGAACGGCGACAGCGTGGCGAAGACAACGCCGAGTTTGAGATTGCATGGTCCGAGAACGCCGCTGAGGCGATCCAGCAACGCGTAGTCGTTGGCATCGCAGAAACGATGGCCGCTGATCGCGAGTTTGGCCGCATCCAGCCCGAAGAACAGCGCACTCGTCCCGCTGAACGCCTGCAGCAGCGCGTCCAGCGTCCATACGCCGAGAATGAGGGCGATACCGCCGAAGGTGATCCGGCGCCCGCGCGCATCCGCGACGGCGGACGCGGCCAGCCACAGGAACGGCAGATAGCGCAGATCGGTGGCGACTTCGCCGAAAGCCAGACCGCGACCGACCGCATCGAAGGAGGCGAACAGCTCCGGCAGCCAATACGCGAAAAACAGCACGCTGGTGAGCGCCCAGGCCTGCGGGCTGAGCAGGGCCGCGCCGCCGCGGAAACGCACGAACAGCAGCCGGCCGATCGCGGTCAGCGCGCCCAGCCCCAACACGGCTTCGGCAATGCCCGGTACCGGCCATAGCGACACGAAGGCCAGCACCCACAGCGGCGCCCAGCGCCAGCCGGCAGGTGCCGGCGCGGCATCGACGTTGGTGGCGTGCAGCGTCGTGGTGGGGGTCATTGCGGAGTGCGTTCCCGAATCAATGCTTGGTAGGCGTCCAAGGTCGCGGCTTGCATCGCGTGCAGCGAATAACGCCGCAGCAACGCCGGCATCGTAACGGGCTGCCCGTCGAAAAGCACCGCCGGCGCCTGCGCAAGCAGATGGTGCGCGGTGCGATGCAGCGCACCGGCATCGAACGGCGCGACTGCACCCATCGGCAACAGCTCGCGCAGCAGTTCGCCAACGCCGCCGTGCGCCCAGCCCACCACCGGGCGGCCGACCGACAGCGCTTCTATCACGGTGCGTCCGAACGATTCCGGCTTGCGCGACACCTGCAGCACCAGATCGCTGGCGGCATAGGCCTCGGCGATCTGCGCTGTCGGCGGCGTGATCGCCAGCGCATGCGCGTATCCGCCGCGCGCCGCTTCGGCTTCAAGATCGGCGATGTACTGCTCGCGCCCCGGCTCGCGCGCGCCGGGCATCCACAGCCGCGCATCAAGGCCATCGCCACGCAGCGCGGCCAGCAGCGCCAGCGCATCGGCGTGGCCTTTCAAACGCGTGCCGCGTCCCGGCAGCAGCAGCAGCGGACCGGTGCCGTCCAGCGCTGGATGCTGCGCAGCGACGCGCGCGCGGGCAGTGGAATCGGGCCATGGTGCCCATGGAAATGCCGCCGGATCGATGCCGCGCGGAATGACCTGCAGCGTTGCGGCATCGGTGGTCGGGTAATGCTTCAGAACGTAGTCGCGGACCGTGTCCGACACGCAGATCGTGCGCTCGCCGCGGGTCATGATGGCGCTGTAGCGCGAAGGCGAGTTCAGACCATGCACGGTGGTGACGAAACAGGGACGCTGCGCTGCCGGCATGCCGCGCAGCGCGAACCAGCCGATCCACGCCGGCAGTCGCGAACGCGCATGCACGATATCGACATCGATCTCAGCCAACAGTCGGCGCAGGCGGCGCGCATGCAGGAGTGTCGACAGCGATTTTCGGCCGATGTCGAGGGCGACGTGCTCCGCCCCGCTGGCTTCCAGCTGCGGCAGCAAACGGCCGCCCGCCGATACGACGATAGCGCGATGCCCGGCGCGCACCAGCGCATCGGCGATTTCAAGCGTTGACCGCTCGACGCCGCCGGAATGCAGCGCGGGCAGCAGTTGCACCACGGTCAGTAGGCGCGGCATTGCTCAACGCCTCGTCTGGTCGTCGCGCAATCTAGGATCAGTCGATCAGCGTATAAACCGCGCCGCAGTAGGGGCACGTGGCGTTGCCGCCCTCGGCTTCGATCGGCAGATACACGCGCGGATGCGAATTCCACAGCGCCATCGACGGGCTTGGGCAGCTCAGCGGCAGGTCGCTGCGATGCACCTCGTAGCGTTGCTGGGCGTTGGCTTGGCTGGGCTGGGAAGTGGTCATGGCGGGGTGTCCTGCACGAGATGCCGCATGTTAGCCCAGCGCGCCAAGGGTCGAGGGAATTCCACCGTCATCCGCCATCGTCATCCCGAATGCGCGGCGTCATCGCGATGAGGGATCTGTTGGCGCTTGATCGGAAGCGAAACCAAAGCTGATCCCTCCAGCGGCTGTGCCGATGGAGGGATGACAGTCATTTACCGGGTCGTTCGGGACGACAACAGCGCACGCCGGGTTGGGGATACAACAGTCTTACTCGGCCGGCTTGGGCACGATCGCTTCGGTGGTGATCGACAGCTTCACCTGGTCGCTCACATTCGGCGCGTACAGGCCCAGACCGAAATCGGTGCGCTTGATGGTGGTCGTGGCGCCGAAGCCCGCGGCCTCGCGCTTGGCCATCGGCTGCACGCCGGCTTTGTTGATCGTCACATCCAGCACCACCGGCTTGGTGATGCCCTTGATGGTCAGATCGCCGGTAACCTTGAGCTTGCCCTTGCCGGCCGCCTTCACCGAAGTGCTCTTGAACGTGACGGTGGGAAATTTCTCGGCGTCGAAGAAATCGGCGCTGCGCAGATGCTCGTCGAAAGCATCGACGTGCGAATCCAGACCCGACAGCGGAATGGTCACTTCGACTTTCGACGCGCCGACGTTGGCCGGATCGTAGACGATGCTGCCGTCGACCTTGCCGAAATGCGCGATCGGGTTGGAGAAACCGAAATGGCTCCAGGTGGCGACCACATCGGTATGGCTGGGGTCGATCTTGTAGGTCAGCGGCGCAGCGAAGGCGACGGTGGAGGCCAGCGCGAGGGCGGCGGCGATCAATGGACGTTTCATCGGAAAACTCCTGGATTGAATGGGGGAACGGCGGTATGAGGCGAAGGCCGTAGCAAACGGTGCGTGCCCGGGGTGATCACTCGATGCGGCAGGCTTCGTCGAAAGCGAGACGCGGCGAGCGTGGAAAAATCGAAGCGGGATCGCCCTGACCAAGATTGACCAGGAAATTGGAGCGGATCGTGGTGCCGGCGAAAAACGCCTCGTCCAGCTTGGCGTTGTCGAAACCCGACATCGGGCCCGTGTCGAGGCCCAGCGAGCGCGCGGCCAGCATCAGATACGCGCCCTGCAGGCTGCCGTTGCGCATCGCTACGGTTTTCAACTCGGCTTCGGGCTTGCCGACAAACCAGGCGCGCGCGTCGACGTGCGGAAACAGCATCGGCAGCTTTTCGTAGAAAGCCATGTCGTAACCGACGATCACGGTCACCGGCGCGGCCAGCGTTTTCTCGCGATTGCCGGCATCCAGGGTGGGCGCCAGCTTGGCTTTGGCCTCGGGCGAGCGCAGGAAAACGAAGCGCGCCGGGCAAGCGTTGGCGGCGGTCGGCCCCCACTTCAGCAGCTCGTAGAGACGATGCAGGGTGGCGTCGTCGATCTCTCCGGAAAACGCGTTATAGCTGCGGGCAGAACGGAATAGTTGGTCGAGTGCGGTGTCGGTCAGCGGTGAGGACATCGGTCTGGTTATCCCAAGCGTGTGAAGATGGTTGCGAAGCCGCAGTGTAGAGTCCGTGCCGCGCCACGACAGCCGCATCATAGAAACGAAACGAGTCAAATTCAGAACAATGCGCGAAAACGATGCCGATTCAATGCAAAATTGCGCGATAACCGACGGTCGAGCCGGTAATGCCCGACAGGCCGACGCCTTGGGCGCCGCGTTGCCGGACAACTGCACGGCGTTCACGCTGGTGCCGCATTCGCCTTGGCGCTGGGCCGCGCCGCGGCGCTGGCTTGGCGCCGAGCGTGCCTATGGCGCTGCATTCGCCGCGCTGCTGGACGCCCCGCCCGCGATCGCCGTCGGCTGCGGCCGACAAGCGGCGCTGGCGACCCGTCTGCTCCGCGAGCGTGGCGCAAAAGCCGTACAGATTCTCAACCCGCGACTGGATCCATCGCACTGGGATCTGATCATCGTCCCTGAGCACGACCGCCTGCACGGGCCGAATGTCATCACCACGCTGGGCAGCCTGCACCCCATCGATGACATCTGGTTGGCGCGCGCGCGTGCCGATTTCGCCGCATTCGCCGATCTGCCGCGCCCGATCAACGCAGTGCTGCTGGGCGGCACGTCCCGGCACGCGCGCTTCGACCGCATGGCCTTCGAAGTGCTGGCATCGAAGCTGGAAGCGGTGCTCGCGCGCGAGGGCGGCAGCGTGCTGCTGACCGCTTCGCGACGCACGCCAAAAGAACTGCTCGATGCGTTGAAACACCGCTACGACGACACGCCGGGCGCGGTCTGGCGCGACAATCACGACGGACCCAACCCGTATGGCGGGATGCTGGCGTGGGCGGACCGGATCGTGTGTTCGCCAGACTCGGTCAACATGATCACAGAAGCCTCCGCCACCCGCGTACCGGTCTTCGTATTCGACCCGGGCCGCGTCCGTGGGCGACCTCGCATGTTCATCGATACGCTGATCGAACGCGGCCGGATCCGGGCGATGGACGCACGGCTCGATGCTTTCGATGTCGAACCCCTTCGCGAAACCGCACGAATAGCCGCAATGGCGACCGAACGCTTGAGTTAAGCGTCCGGTATTTGCGGTCCTGCGTTTTTCCGGGTGGCACGCATGCCGATGGTCACCGCACCGATCGCGACCGCCGCCAGCAGCGGCTTGCGTTTCAGCGCACGCACCGCGCCCAACGCCAGCGCGGCCAACCAGGGGCGGCCGGTCACTGAACTTGCAAGCAGGCCCATCCAGCCGCTGCGTCCGGCAACCGCTGCGCTGACGCCGCCTGCAACGGAGGCGAAATTACGCAAACGCCCGGTGCTGCCGCGCAGATCGCGCAGCGAAGCCGCGACTTCCGCACGTTCGACCGATGCGCGCATCCGCAGCATTTCCATGCGCAGTTCGCGATGATGCGATTTGTCGCTCATGACGATTCTCCATCGACATCAGTGGCCGCAGCGCGTGCGCGGGCAACGAAGACATCGCGGTCGTTGGACAGCTCGCGCAGGGTTTCCGACAGTACCGGCGGCGCAGCGGACATTTCGGCCGTCAACGTGCGATACACCCACCAAGCGCCAAACACATACATTGCGAACAGCACGGCAAGGGTGACCCAACCGTAACGAGGCCACAGCGCCACTGTGAGCAGAGTCGATCCGGCGATCAGCGCCAACAGCGCCAGCACCATCGCGAACATCGCCAGCGCGAGCCAGCGCAAAAGCTGGGCGCGGGTCTGCGAGAGTTCAAGAGACGCGAACTCTGCACGCGACAGCAGCAGATTGACCGTGGCCCCCGAGAGGCGGCGCACGGCATCAAGCGGAGAGGACATGGCAGCGGGGCCGATCAGCGCCGCGAAACGAGCAGGCCGATCAAAAAGCCGACGCCAGCGGCGACGCCGATCGAACCCCACGGATTGTCGTGAACGAAATCATCGGTCGCACGTGCGGCGGCACGGGTGTTATCGGCCACTGCAGACTGGGCATCGCTCAGCCGTTGTTTGGCACGATCCAGCGCTTCGCTTGCACGGGCACGCAGCGCCTGTGCGCGGTCGCCGGTCGCGGCGGCGGCTTCGTCGAGCAGGGCTTCGACATCTTCCAACACCACTTTGGCGTCGCTCACCAGCTCATCGGTATTCAGGACATTGATCTTCGACATGATGCACTCCTCGGAATTAGGTTAGGGACGCGTTCTGATGTTGCCCCGGACGCGAGCATAGCGCGCTGAACGTTAGAAACCATCCATCGTTCCGGAATTGGCCGCCGCTGTGGGGAACGGGTCATATTTTGGGCCATAGCATCAAAAAACAAGCGGATTCGACCGCATATCGCATGACCGCAGACGCTCAATCGGGCGAAATGCCGAGCCCGCACAGTGCCGCCACTATCACGGCGCGCGCATCGTCGATATCCGCTTCCGACGCGACGATCCGGGCCCTGCGATCGAGCGTGCACTGCAGCCCGGCGCCCACCAGAGCGGCATGGGCGGCCAGCATTCGCCCAGCACTGCCGGCATCGATAACGGAGTCGGCTTGCAGTGCTGCAATCAGCCCGGGCGTGTCGCGAACGTCCAGCAATGCCGGCTTCGCCGCGGACTCGCGCAGCACGAAGTATTGCAGCAAGAATTCGAGATCGACCAGACCGCCCTTGCCCTGTTTCAGGTCGAAGCGCGTCGCAGTGGAGCGGTCGAGCTCGGCGCGCATCCGGACACGCATCGAGACCACATCGTCGCGCAACTTGCCCACGTCGCGGCGCTGCGCGAGCGTCTGGGCGCGCACGCGCTCGAACTCGAGGCGCAGTGCGACATCGCCGGCCACCGCGCGCGCGCGCACCAGCGCCTGATGCTCCCAGGTCCACGCGCGATGCTGCTGGTAATCCTCGAAACTGGCGATTGTGGACACCAGCAGACCTTTGGCGCCGTCGGGACGCAGGCGCACATCGACGTCGTACAGCCGGCCGGCGCCGGTCGGCGCACCCAGCAGCGCGACGACTTTCTGCGCCAGCCGCGCGCTCCAGCGCGCAGCGTCGAGCGGGCGCGCACCATCGGACATCGCATCGTGCGGCGCGTCGTAGACGAACACGATGTCCAGATCGGAGCCGAATCCCAGCTCCTCGCCGCCAAGGCTGCCGTAGCCCAGCACCGCGAAGCGCGCGTCGACAATCCGGCCGTGCTGCGCTTCCAGTTCACGCACGGCAAGGCGATAGACCGCATCGACCATCGCATCGGCCAGCGCGGCCAGCAGGCGCGCGGCGGCGATACCGTCGACCCGGCCATCCAGCGTCGCCAGCGCAACGCGGAAACTCAGCGCCTGGCGCGCTTCGTTGAGCGCAAGCAGTGCCGCTTCCGAATCATCGTGCGCCAGCGCGGCATCGCAAGCGGCGACGCATTCCTCGCGCCGCAGCAGCGGACCGGCAACGCGGCGGTCGAGCAGTTCGTCCAGCAGCAGCGGATGCGCCGCAAGCCGTTCGCCCAACAGCGCGCTGCGCACCAGCACATCGATCAGCCGCGACAGCGCTGCGGGCTGTTCGTCCAGCATCGCCAGATAGCTGGCGCGGCGCAGGATCGCATGCAGCACCGCCAGCAGCCGGCGCAGCGCGAGCAGCGACT